>JBAPTW010000376.1:0-3065 GCA_049282355.1 Gammaproteobacteria bacterium
AGTTGTTCATGACTTCATGAAAAGCGGGCAGAGGCAGATCATTTTGCAAGCACCGCATCAGGCGACGCAGTCCCCGTTTGAACCAGGACACCATGCTGCGGTAAAGCTTTCTGAAGCGCCAATGGTCCGGATCGGATTGTTCTTGAGTTTTTTTTCGAGCACGGTTGGGTGATGCAAGGCCTCGTCCAGACCCGCGCGCACGCACCAGTACATGGCCAACGCCATGATCAGGATCAACCGTTCCAGGCGCTCGGGATGCTCAAGTTGCGAGTCTTCGAGCTCAAAGCCTCGGCTCTTGAAGTCGGAAAAGGTGGGTTCAATGGCCCACCTTGCGCCGTAATCGAGCACCGCCGCGCGCGTCGGCGGGCAGTCCATAGCGATAATCCACGGCTCCTTATGGCCGGCTTCATGTAAAATGCCCAAGTTCGTCAGAATGCCTTGCGCAAACAACTGCACCCCAGGCAGGTAACGTTCTTTGACGCCTCGCGCCAACTCACCCGTGGTGACTTCGTCCCCATAGCCCGGATCGGCCAATAGATTGCCCTTGAGCCGCAACCGGTAGTGCCAGTGATGAGCGTGTAACCAGGCAAACAGTTCCACCGAGGGATAGAACCGATCCGCCAACAACAGCACCTTTGCCCCCGCTGGCAACCACTCCAGCACCCGCTCTAACACCCGCCGTTGCCCTTCAAACCCGATGTTGGCCGGCCCCGCTTCGGCCACCCAAGCCAATGGTAGCGACCGATCGCCAACGCGCAGACTGACCATCAGTACCGCCATCCGATCCCCTAGATCCGTCTGGTCCATACAAAGCAGCACGGTTTGACCTTGGCGGGCCGCCTTGAGCAGTTCTTCACACCCCAGCGGCGCCATCACCACTTCGCTCTGCAGCAACGGGTTCTTCAATAACCGCCGCAACCATTGTTCGCGCATGTCCTGACGCGACGTTTCCAGCGGCAGCAGATTCGCCAGTTCGACCGTATTGGGTGTCTGCGCTTCCAGCATGGCCCCGACCGCTAACGCCAGCTTGCTGACCACCGTCTTGCGCAATTTAGGCAAGGTTTCTCGAAGCCCACGCTCCACTTCCTGAGCCAGTCTCTTGACCGATCCCATGACGCCTTACTCCCTAAATGGCTTGAGCGTGATAGATTACCTCAAAACCGATAGGTGGTAAGGGAAGAACACCATAGGTCAATTTTTCACACGCCTGATGATGGCTTGAGACCAAGGCAAGAAAAAGAAGGGTGCATTCCCGCGACACCTTTATGTTGCTTTGATTCGCGCCCTGTGGGCGGATTATACGTTGGGCTGCTGCGGCCGAATATCCGCATAGCGGTGCAGCGGAAACCAGGACTTGAGGTGGCGAAGCAAATTTGAAGGTCCCACGAGCTTCAGCCGGCCATCGGCCTGCGCTTCGCCTAGCGACAGATCGCCCATCCACACCTCGGTCATCGTTCTCAGGTTCGCGGTAAAATAGACATCGATCTCGTAGCCTGGATCGTCGAGGCAGAGCTCCACAGCGTCGCCTTCGATCTTGACCCACCACTCGGAGAAGTTTTCCAGGTCGGGGTAATTAAATTTCAACACCGTCCGTCCCCCTGGCAACTTGTTGGGTTGGAGACGGCGCTGGATGTCCCCCATCAGCAGCTCGACATCGAGCTCTTTATCGCTCATCTCGCTGCGTGCCCAACGCATGCCCCACTCGGCCATTTGCAGGATCAGCGGGAATAGCTCCCGCCCGCTTTCCGTAAGCTGGTACTCGAAGCCGCGCTGCTCGGGAATGCGTTTACGCACGACGACGCCATGCGTCTGCAGCTCAGCTAGACGCTTGTTCAGCACCGTTGGCGACATGCGGGGGATGGCTCGCTGGAACTGGTTGAAGCGGGTCGCGCCGAGTACCAGTTCGCGCACGATCAGCAGCGTCCACTTCTCGCCGAGGACTTCCGCGGTCTTGGATACGGGGCAGAACTGACTGTATTCGATCATGGTGTGCCTGTCGGACTACTACAGAAATTGTAGTGCGTTACTACGCTTCGTGCAGTAGCTCCGCGGATGCCTCTCACCTACGCTGGCCATACCAGCAGCCCAGCAGGCAGCCGGAATTGAACACCAGCAACGACCGAGGAGAGATAACCATGAGCGACGCAACGACCGCAACACTATCACGGCCTAAGCCCACCGAGCCGCAAGCGAGCACGACTTCGATGCGCGCCTCCCCAAGTATCGATGTCATCAAGGCCAAGATGAAAGCCACTTGGATGGACGGTGATTACGCGCGATTTGCCACCCACATGGAGCCCGGCGCCCGAGAGATCTTGGCGGGCTGGAACATCGCCGTCGGAGAACGCTTGTTGGACGTCGGCTGCGGGGCGGGGCAGATTGCAATCCCGGCGGCCCAGGCTGGGGTCCGGGTGACCGGCATCGATATCGCCAGCAATCTCATTCGCCACGCCCGCGGGCGCGCCGAAAGGGAAGGGGTTGGAGCACGGTTTGATGAGGGTGATGTCGAACAATTGCCCTATGCCGATGGCGTGTTCGATGCCGTGACCAGCCTGATCGGGGCGATGTTTGCGCCGCGCCCGGAGCGGGTGGCAGCCGAACTGGCTCGTGTGTGCCGCCGAGGTGGACGTCTTTTCATGGCCAACTGGACGCCGACCGGCATGGTCGGGCAGATGTTCAAACGGATTGCTGACCACGTTCCACCCCTTCCAGGTCTGGCACCGCCGCCGTTGTGGGGCGATGGGAACACGGTACAGGAGCGCCTCGGAGACTATTTTTCCAACATCCTCGTCACACGCAAGGACTATCCTCGCTGGCGATTTCCGTTTTCCGCGTCCGAGGTAGTTGACTTTTTCCGTACCAACTACGGGCCGGTAAAACGTGCCTTTGAGGCGTTGGATGCCGCCGGTCAGCGATCTCTGCAGACGAAACTGACAGCCGTTTTCTCCGCCCATAACAGGGCCCGTGACGGTTCGGTTGAGCTGGTAGCCGAGTATCTCGACGTGATAGCAGTGCGCCGTTGAACCCCCTATGGGCAGGCCTCCTGGCCGAGGACCCTTGCCGTA
>JBAPTW010000377.1:0-1582 GCA_049282355.1 Gammaproteobacteria bacterium
GGGGACCGGTCTTCTCGCGCCTCATGTGATCGCACATTTTGAGCGTCACGGGAAGCATCTTGACCGAGGGGAATCGCATTTGGAAATCTGTTGACAGAGCACAGGATTGTTGAGTTGCCGAGGCGAATCGATTCTACCTCCGGGGAGAGGTTTTGCGGACGGTGGAGGGTTGGATGGAAGCGTTTGCGTCGTGTTTTGAGAAGCTCGAGGATCCACGGACGGGCAATGCCGGGCGGCATGATCTGTTGGAGATTTTGATGATTGCGTTGTGCACGGTGCTCTGCGGCGGGCAAACGGCGGTGGACATGGCCGAGTTCGGCAAGGCCAAGGAGGAGTTTCTCCGCCGCTTCTTGAAGCTGGAGCACGGCATTCCGAGCCACGACACCTTCAGCCGGGTGTTCCGCTTTCTGGATCCGGAGCAATTCCGGGCCTGTTTCATCACCTTCATGGCGCGCTTCGCCGAGGCGGCCCAAGGGGTGATCGCCATCGACGGCAAGACGCTGCGCCATTCCTTCGATACCGCTTCGGCCACCTCGTCTCTGCATATGGTCAGCGCCTGGGGCTGCGAACAGCGTCTGGTTCTCGGCCAACTCGCCACCGACGCCAAATCCAACGAAATCACCGCCGTGCCCAAGCTGTTGGAACTGCTCATGCTGAAGGGCACGATCGTCACCGTCGATGCCATGAACTGCCAGCGCGACACCGCAAGGCGCATCATCGACAAAGGCGGCGACTATGTTTTCGCGCTCAAGGCAAACCAGCAAACGCTCTACAACGATGTCCGCCTGTTCCTCGACGATCCCGACGCCGCCGCGGGCGCGCGCCACACCACCGTCGACGGCGATCACGGCCGCATCGAGACGCGCACCGCCGTCGTCTCAACCGACATCGCCTGGCTCCAGGACATCCACCACTGGCCAGGGCTCGAAGCCGTCGGCAAGATGATCCGGACCCGCGAGGTGAACGGCAAGGCCACCACCGAGACCGCCTTTTATCTGGCGAGTTCCCCGCTTTCGGCCGAACGCTTCGCCACCGTTACCCGCGCCCATTGGGGCATCGAGAACAGCCTCCATTGGGTACTCGATGTCGTCATGAACGAGGACCACGCCCGCAACCGCAAGGATAACGGCCCAAACAACCTGGCCGTCCTCCGCCACATCGCCCTCAACATCATCCGCAAGGAAAAATCCAAGGGCTCCATGCGCGTCAAATTCAAACGCGCCGGATGGAACGACGACTTCCTCGCCAAACTCATCACTCAAATCACTGCTGTCCGGTTAACTGAACGGCCCTGGCTTTGAGAGCCAGGATTTCTGCGGGGTCTGGAGCGAAAATGGGTGGTGTCGATTTGAATTTGCCGGAGCACTTTGCGGAGATTTTCCGCGGAGGTGCCCATGAACACCGGCAAGACCCTGTTCGCCCAACTCATGGATTTTCTGCCCTGGTCGACGTTTGCGCGGATTGTCGAGCGCTACGACGGCGACCGTCGGGTCCGAACGCTCGGCTGCGGCGAGCAATACCGGGCCATGGCCTTCGCCCAACTGACCTACCGCGAGAGCCTGCGGGACATCGAGACCTGCCT
>JBAPTW010000378.1:0-1928 GCA_049282355.1 Gammaproteobacteria bacterium
TCTGAGCGGCGAATCCCTCTATGTTCCTGGAGCGGCCGGGTCAGGTAAATCGACTTTTTGCCGCTGGGTGACGTGGCTTGCGGCCATGGGCGCGATGCCGGAACACCGGCTGCCTGCCTCCGAGCCCTATCAAGAGGCTCTCCCCGAATCGCTTTCCGGGCGATTACCGGTTTTGGTCGCGTTACGAGATTTTTGGTCCAGCATGCACTGCGGCGCCGGGGTGCGCACCTGGACCGGCACCGAGCTACAGCAGGCACTCATGGACTGGCTGGACCACGGGCGCCCCGGCGATCTCACGGGATCGGTTTTTTCCGCTCACCTCATGGCTGGATCCCTGCTCCTCATACTGGACGGTGTAGACGAAGTTCCGGTGAGCGACGGTAAGGGGCAGACGACTCGCTACCCGCGCGAGACCTTGCTTTCTGGACTTGCGGATGCGTTGCCGCAGTGGATCGATAAGGGAAACCGCGTGCTTCTCACCAGCCGTCCCTATGGCCTCACGACCCCGGTTATCAGTCGACTGGGACTTGGCCTGGCGCCGTTAGCGGCCCTTCCCGAGGAGCTGCAGGAACTCTTCATCCGCCGTTGGTATGCCGCCACCGATGCGGAGCGTGGCAGCGAAAAGGCAGAGGGGCTTATCGATCACCTGGCCGGGCGCGAGGATCTGGCCGAGCTGACAGAGAACCCCATGCTGCTCACCGCCCTCTGTGTGCGTTACGGGGAAGGGCAGCGGCTACCCGAAGACCGCTACCGGCTCTACGATGGACTGGTCAATAGCATCCTCTACCACCGTTTCCCCGACGAGAAGCAGCGGGCTCCGGTGGGCAATCGGCTCACTGCCATCGCGCACGGCATGCACACCGGCGACGCGGTCAGTGAAAAACGGGCCAACCCTCAAGCGCAGGTCGGCCATGCCGAGATTGAGCGCATCTTGCAGGCCTTTGCAAAGGCCAATCCCGCCACCGAGCGGGGTATGAGCGATGCTGCCACGAAGCGGGACGAGCTGCTATCCCATTCGGGACTGCTGCTGCCACAGAAAGGGGAGCGTGCCGCCTTTTATCATTTCAGCTTTCAGGAGTTCTTGGCCGCCGAATACCTGGCGCGAAGCCTCGACGATGCCGCCCTGCTCGAGGTTTTCAAGCAACGCGGTGTGATATCGGAGTGGCGCCCGACGCTCCTGTTCCTGTTCTCAGCGCTCGCCTTTCGACACCGCAACCCGCAGTGGGCCGTGAACCGTCTGACGATACTGGCGGGTCACCTCGATCGGCGGCATGTCCGTGCCAATGCCGCGCCCGCGGTATTGGTCGCCGAATGCCTGGAGATCGCCCTCAACAAAGGCTACAGCTTGGATGATTTGGCGGCGAGCTTCAAAGAAACTTGCCTCGCTGCCATCGAAGATGAGGCGAGCTTGCCCGATCGGCAGCGCCTCGGTCTGGTGCTCGGGCGCCTCGGCGATCCCCGCATCCTCGATCCCCGGGATCCCGCGGGATATATCTGCATTCCACCGGATCGTTACCCTTACCAGCAGGACGCACGCACCGAGCTGAAGGAGCCGATCTGGCTCTCGCGGTACCCGGTGACCAATAGCCAGTTCGAAACATTCATCGAAGCGGGGGGCTATCGAGCGGCTGCCCCCGGGTGGTCGGATGAGGGGCGCGCTTGGCTGAGGGAGGCGAAGGTCAGCGAACCCCGCTACTGGCGCGACCAGCTCTTCAATGCCCCTAATCAGCCGGTGGTGGGGGTCTCCTGGTGGGAGGCGGAGGCGTTCTGTCGGTTTGTCGGCGGCCGGCTTCCCACGGAACGGGAATGGGAGGCAGCGGCCCGGGGTCCCGGCGGTTATGAGTATCCCTGGGGCGGCCCCTGGGAGGACGGGATATGCAACACTTTGGAAGCGGACTTGCGAGTCACGTCGCCGGTCGGGCTGTTTC
>JBAPTW010000379.1:0-2447 GCA_049282355.1 Gammaproteobacteria bacterium
CGTCAATACGCGCTCAAAAACGGTAGGCTCATTCTAGCATGGGCAAATTCAATCCCGGATTCGTCTCGAAGGTATTCGCGTTCGACATAGGCTGGAAGCAATCGCCGGCGGAAATGCGCCGGGTAAAATTCACATTCGCGTCGGCGTGCGTATTCTGCTCGAAGGTTGCCACTGATTCCACGGCAAAGCTGCCACCGATTCCAGACGAAAGCTGCCACTGATTCTGGCGGAAGGCTGCCACCCTTTTGGGTTTCGACAGTTCTTCTGCGACGCGGGTTAACCGGTTGGTACTCTGTCCTTTTGTTAAAGGAAGAGACCGATGCCAGCACCGAGGTTGACCATGCGAAAAGTCAAAGAAGTCTTACGTCTGCACTGGGGCAACGGCCTTGAGTTCGCGCCAGATTGCCACCAGTTGCGGGATCTCCAGACCCACTGTGGCCGAATACCTCCGCCGCGCCGAGGCGGCGAATTTGTCCTGGCCATTGCCCATCGAGTTGGATGAGGCCCAGCTCGAGCGACGGCTGTTTCCCCCGATCACATCACAGGGAGGCACGCGTCCGCAGCCGCAGTGGGCGCAGATCCATCAGGAACTGAAACGCAAAGGAGTTACCTTGTTCCTGCTTTGGCAGGAATACAAGGAGATTTACCCAGAGGGTCTCCAGTACAGCACCTTCTGCGAGTATTACCGGCACTGGGAAGGGAAGCTCGATCTGGTCATGCGTCAGCATCACCGGGCGGGCGAAAAGCTCTTCATTGATTACGCGGGGCAAACCGTTGCGGTGATCGACCGCGCCAGCGGTGCGCTCCGGCAGGCGCAGATTTTCCTGGCGGCGCTCGGTGCCAGTTCCTACACCTATGTCGAGGCGACCTGGACGCAGAGCCTGCCGGACTGGATCGCCTCGCATATCCATGCCTTTGAGTTCTTCCAGGCCGTGCCTGAAGTGCTCGTGCCCGACAATCTCAAAGGCGGGGTGACGGCTGCGCATCGCTATGAGCCGGATCTCAATCCGACCTACCAGGAGCTGGCGCTGCATTATGGCGTGGCGGTGGTCCCGACGCGGGTCCGAAAACCCAGGGACAAGGCCAAAGTGGAACAGGCCGTCCTGCTGGCCGAACGCTGGCTGCTCGCCCGCTTGCGCCATCACACGTTTTTCTCGCTGGCCGAGCTGAATGCGGCACTGCACCGGCTACTGGAGCAACTCAACCGCCATCCCTTCAAAAAGCTGCCAGGTTGCCGGCGTGAGTTGTTCGAAACGCTCGACCGCCCGGCGATGCGCGCCCTTCCCGCAGAACGCTATACCTACGCGCAATGGCGCAAGGCCAAGGTTCCTATCGATTATCACGTGGAGGTGGCCGGACACTACTATTCGGTCCCTTATCAGCTGGTCAAACAACCCCTGGAGGTGCCCCTCACGGCCCACACCGTCGAACTGTTTCATCGGGGTGTTCGCGTCGCCTCGCATGTGCGCTCCGATCAGCTCGGTCGTCATACGACCCTGACCGAACACATGCCGCGCGCCCATCAAGCCTATGCGCAATGGACACCCCAGCGACTCATCCGCTGGGCGGAACAAACCGGACCCCACACCGCGGCGGTGGTCGCGGCCATCCTCGCCTCGCGTCCCCATCCCCAACAAGGCTTTCGCTCGTGCCTGGGACTCATGCGCCTGGGCCAAGCCTACGGCGAGGCCCGGCTGGAGGCCGCCTGCCAACGCGCTAGCGCCCTGCAGGCCTACAGCTACAAGAGCATCGAATCCATCTTAAAACATGGACTCGACCAGAAACCCTTAAGCTCCACCCCCGAGCCATCACCCCTTCGCCATCCCAACATCCGGGGTGCCGAGTATTACCATTGATGGAGAGGAGACCCCTCATGCTGATTCATCCCTCGTTGGATCGACTCTCTGCCTTGCGACTGGTCGGGATGCGCCAGGCTTTCGAAGAGCAACTGCAACTGCCCGAGATCCACTCCCTCAGTTTTGAAGAGCGGTTGGGTCTGCTCATCGATCGGGAATGGACCGTGCGTGAAAATCGACGACTGACCTCCCGCCTGAAAAAAGCCACGCTGCGCCATCGCGCCGCCGCCCTCGAAGATGTGGACTATCGCCATCCGCGGGGATTAGACAAGTCCGTGCTCACCCGACTGGCCACCAGTCAATGGGTCCGCGACCATCATAACGTCCTCATCACAGGGCCCACCGGCATTGGTAAAAGTTGGCTGGCCTGTGCGTTGGTCCAGAAAGCCTGTCGCGATGGCTTAACCGCCCGCTATCTGCACCTCACCAAGCTGCTGCGGGAACTGAGCCTCGGGCAAGGCGATGGCCGCTATCCCAAACTCATGAAAGAGCTCGCCCACACCGATCTCATCGCCCTCGATGATTTTGGCCTGGAACCGCTCCATGATGAACACCAACGGATTTTGCTCGAACTGATGGAGGACCGTTACG
>JBAPTW010000380.1:0-2132 GCA_049282355.1 Gammaproteobacteria bacterium
ATCAGCACATCATCATCTTGCGCTTCAACCTCAACCCCTTTTTCGTCTCCGACTAAGATGTCGTCTCCGTCGTCACCCGAGAGAAAATCCCTGCCCCCGAAGCCGATCAACACATCGGCGCCCCCGCCGCCATAGAGACGGTCGTCGCCATGGTAAGCGGCATCGATGTCCGCATCCCCATAGAGCGTGTCGTCTCCGGCACCGCCTATGAGCACATCATGTCCACCGGCACCGTCCAGACGATCCGCGCCATCACCGCCGTCCAAGCGATCGTTACCATGGAAGGCGGGATCGAGATCGCTGGCATCGCCGTAAAGCTCGTCATCACCTGCTCCGCCTTGCAACGTGTCGTCGCCGCCATAACCCACCAGCAGATCATTACCGCTGCCACCATCGAGCTGATCAGCGCCTTGATAGCTAGGCTCGACAGTAGGATCGTCTCCATAAAGGGAATCGTTGCCGTCGCCCCCGCGCAGGATGTCGGCGCCCCCTTGGCCCAAGAGATCATCATCGTCCTCACCACCGTCGAGATGATCATTGCCATGTTCGGCTGACGCGAGGGCAGCGGCGTCACCCAATAATCGGTCCGCACCGCGTCCCCCACTCAAGACATCGGCGCCGGCTTCGCCGAGCACGTGATCGGCGCCATCGTTCCCAAACACGACATCGTCTCCTGCACCGGCCCAGACATGGTCGTCGCCGCCACCGGCGAGGATGGTGTCGGCTGCCGCGTCCACCGGGTTGTCAATGCCCTCCGTCGGAGTAAAGACGCGTATCCCATCGCCTCGATCGGTGTAGCTCCAAGCGGTGCTCTGGGCGACCCAATCGTGGTCACCAAAAATATTGTCGTTGCCGGCACCGCCAATGATGACGTCAGAGCCGCCGCCTCCGGAGAGCCCGTTTTCGCCCGTGCTACCGACGAGCAGATCATGGCCAGCGCCACCTGCGATCCAGTCACGATCGCTACCGGACGGTGTCTCATCGGAGTTAAGCGCGGCATTATATTCGGATGAGTTATTTGCATAGAGCTGATCGTCCCCGAATCCGCCCACCAAAATATCGGTTCCCGTGCCACCCTCGATGCGGTCTCGGCCGGCATCACCCTCGGCATAATCATCACCTTCTCCCAGCTCGATGTGATCATCGCCGTCGGCAGCAAACACCGTGTCTGCCGATGCCCCACTTGAAATGTGATCATGGTCGTCGCTTCCGCGCAGCGTATCTGCCCGCGCGCCGGGCCTGTTGAAATCGACGATGACATTTCCTAAATCATCATACTGCTCCTGAACGCCCTCTCTTGCCGGGTCGAAGTCGATCGGCTCGAAGTCGCCGACGACGGAGAGCACTGTGGGCTCGGGCACTGTAGCGATGGCTCCTTCATGAATGCCCAGGGCGAGCGCGGCGACCGTCGTCGGGCTTTCCGTCCGGCCCGGCAGCGAAATTTTGAGCTGGCCGAGGTTGAGTCGGTTGTCTTCCTGATCTTTGTCCGGCAGAGCACGCAAGGTAAGCTCAGCAACGTTGCTATCAGCGTCTACCGGAAGTAAGAAGTGACTGATGAGGGGTGGCGCCATGGCGCCCTGGTCGATGGTGACCGATTGCACATGGGGCGTATCGATGACGTAACCGAGAGGCTCTCCGGTCAGGTGATCGGTGTGGGGTAACTCAATGCGGAGCCATTGCGACGTCTCCGCCAAGGCATGCTCAAGCTCAATGCGAACGGTAAGGGTATTGCCCGCTCCGGGCTGTTCGGTCCAGTGGTCGTTGTCTAGGGTAATGCCGGCAATATCTTGGGTTGCTATGCGAAGCAGATCCTGAGCCTTTTGCAGATCGGCGATATCCCTTTCGCTGGCATCGGCAAACGCCGCGCTGTTTTTCAGGGTTGACAGATCTTGAATGAGTTGCTCGGTCTGCGTCTGGCTCAGCTCTTTTTCTGGATTGAGAAGGTCATTGAAAACCTCGGTCAATGCCTCTAGGAGGTTTTGGCCGGCAGGATCGTAGTCCGTCACTCCATAGGCCGTGAAGGCGCTGATATAGGTCTGGAGCAAGAGGCCGGCGTTAGACAGCCCTTCGATATAGCTGTGCAGGCTTGCCATGCTGTGACGTACGCTGAACTGATCGTAGAGGGTGGAGAT
>JBAPTW010000381.1:0-1954 GCA_049282355.1 Gammaproteobacteria bacterium
CTTTTCGCCCTGTCGGGCAGCCGGTGTTGATCGGCGGTTCGATGGGCACCTCTTCTTATGTGCTGGTCGGCACTGAGCAGAGCGAGCAACGTTCATTCAGCTCCGCGTGTCACGGCGCGGGGCGCGCTATTGCAAGCCCCTTCTCGCTGGGCTGCCGCGACGCGAAAACCGCGGGTTTTCAGGCAAGCGAACAGTGTTTCAATTGTCTTGTTCATCAGAAATGGAATCAAAATTATAGCGCCTTCTCCCTGTCCCGTTATTTCCGAAACTCACTCGCGATACCTTATTCACTCCCTCAATCCCTTTGAGCAGGTATGCTATCCTTCTTCAGAAGTGGTCTGCACGCACTACATGCAGAACACTAACCACTTTGCTTTATTTTCGTCACCGATTCGCTTCGAGGTGTCCTTGACCATAAGGGCTGCAGCCCTTTCCCCAACCCATTTTCCCCTGCAAGACAGTTCTACATCTTTTCCATGACTTCGAGTTCTTTGGTATTACCGAGGTCCTTTTCTCTTCGCTGTCTGTTTGTTCCATTGGTGCGTCTTCGCACTTCACATCATAATTTATCCAGTAGTATTACGCACCCACATATACTCTAAACCAAAGAGTATGTCTATCCGTGACATTGCGCAATTTTCTAATACTTTGTGTATGCCCTGTTAAATGGAGCTTCCCTACCTTACTAGCACTTGAACGGGTAGGTACTACAAACCAAAAAACTATATGACAGTAACACTTTACCACCACTAAAGTGGTTTTGTACTAAAACTACAATGGTAAGGTACTCTAGTATAAATATGCACACATAATAATATATTTTTTATAACACGATAGCTTTAGCAATATGTAGTAACGCGTAGGGAAATTTACGGATGATACTGCACAAAATACGGATTGCTTTACTGTAATGGCTAGCTAAACTATATTGTGATTATGGTTTCATCTGATGTCATAATCACTTGAATTTTTAAATATTGCTCGCACTAGTGTTACGAGTTCGAAGTGACGTTGTAATGATGGCACAGAACGGTCCAACCTGTAAATTCGTGCCATCAACGACAGCACTGATGTTCAGTGGGCTGCAAGCGTACTTATTTGACGAACAAGCATTTAGGAAAGTGCCGGCTTCGGTCTCGGCGAGTTGTTACAAGATGACGCACGAACAAACTAACTAACTGCAGAAGGGGGCCCCCGTGACACTCTCATATGCACGCTTCGCACAGTTCTTTCTCTTAGTCGCTAGCGCATGCTTTTTCGGCCCATCCTACTCGCAAAACCTTCAACCAGCGTATGGGCTTCCAGATGACTTCCCACCAATGTTCGACCAAGCTGATAAAGGCATGGGAGAAGACATAAAGAAAATCTCCGTTGGTGGGATGGAAGACCAACGAACGACACGACAGAATATTAGCAAGGCGCCTGTGATATTGATTCATGGAAATCTAGGTTCCGCGCTGCACCCGAAGTACGGATGGTCCGATTTTATCAGGCATTTATATGAAGCTGGATACACAAAGGCGGAGGTCTGGGCCGTATCGTATCTTGGATACACGGAAGCTACTCCCGATTGGTTGAGATATATGAACATGGCAGCAAATTATAATGCCAACATAAATGAGATAAGAGACTTTATCGACAAAGTAAGGGATTACACTGGGTGTGACAAGATCGATCTCATAGGTCATTCTTTGGGCGGCGGCGAAGCAAGGGGGTATTTGTATGGTCTGGATACTTCTGATGTTATTAATCCAACGCTGAGTCGCTTTGATAACGTGGGGACACTTGTAACCATCGCGGCCGGAAACTATGGGCTCGGACCTTTGGCATTTACAGGGGCGTTTTCCAGTGAATGGGCAGATACGCATTTCAACGAGAACCCGGAACCCACACCAGCTGGACATGCCGTTGCCGCTCAACTCATTACAGATGCGCAAGGCAAACGGTATAAGGA
>JBAPTW010000382.1:0-21987 GCA_049282355.1 Gammaproteobacteria bacterium
GACCAGCACATAAGAAGAGGTGCCCATCGAACCGCCGATCAACACCGGCTGCCCGACAGGGCGAAAAGCGTCCGGTAAATCGGGATGGCCCGGACCAAAGGCACGGGTCGCTCCCTTGCGGTGAACGAACAGCCGCCGGCGCTTGCCGCCCACCACGTGCTCCTCCAGCTTGCAGGTATTGTGGGAAACGTCGTAGCAGAGAGTCAGGTGAGCCTGCGAAATCACCCGCGAAAACGCCGCTCGAGCCAGGTGTGTAAGGATCTGCCGGTTGGCCAAAGCACAGTTGATACCGGCCCGCATGGCGCCGAGGTAGGCTTGACCAACCGGCGAGTTGATCGGAGCGCAGGCCAGCTCCCGGTCCGGTAACGCGATACCGTGCCGAGCGGCGGCAACGACCATTTCCCTGAGAAATTCGGTGCCGATCTGGTGGCCGAGCCCCCGGGATCCGCAGTGAATACTGAGTAAGGCATCTCCCTCCCGAATACCAAACGCATCAGCCGCCTCCGGCAGGAACACCTGCGCCACGCGCTGGACTTCGAGGTAATGGTTGCCTGAGCCGAGCGTGCCCATTTCGTCTTGCTGGCGCTTCTTGGCCTTGGCCGAGACCGCGACCGGATCGGCACCTGTCATTCGCCCCGTTTCTTCGATCCGTTCCAGATCTTCGGGCATGCCAAAGCCCTGCTTCACCGCCCATTGAGCGCCGCCGACGAGCATCTCGTCCATCTCCCGATTCCTCAGATGGATACCGCCCGTGCGCCCCATGCCGGCAGGGATCTCGTGGTACAGCGCATCGGCCAGCTCCTGTTTAACTGCCTCTACAGCCGCCGCCGTCAGGCCCGTATGCAATGCCCGCACGCCACAGGAAATATCGAATCCGACGCCTCCCGCCGACACCACGCCATCCTCGTTTGCATCAAAGGCAGCCACGCCGCCGATGGGGAAGCCGTAACCCCAGTGAGCATCCGGCATGGCATAGGAAGCGCCGACGATGCCCGGCAGCATGGCCACGTTGACGGCCTGCTCATACACCTTCGCGTCCATCTCGCGAATCAGATCTTCGCTGGCATAGATGATCGCAGGTACCCGCATGTTGCCGGTGGCGGGGATCTGCCACTCAAACTCTGATTTTCTTTCTAGCGGCGTCAATTCCATAGCACCTCCCCCACTATCAGCGCTCAAACATCGACCACGCATTGCGCCACCCAGGCGCCGTCTGGTTCCTGATCCACCTTATCAGGTCGGACAGTTCCTCCACCAGAAAATCCAAAGGATCATCCATGCTGAGAATGCCCACCAGTGCACCCTGTGCATCGACCACGGGAATGCGGCGCACGCCTTTGGACCGCATCCGATGAACCGTGTCCCAGATACCGTCGTTCTCTCCGGCCGTCATCAGCTCGAAACTCATGACATCGCCCACGCTCACGCGCTCGAAGTCCACGCCAGTTGCCATCACTTCCACCACGAGATCACGATCCGTGATGATGCCCACGGGCTTTGGGGGTTCGGATCCGTTCTCCACCACAGTATCGGAAAAAATAGTGCTGATAGCACTGACGGGATTTGCGAAGGAGCGAAACCCGCTGTTCGCAACGAATCCGAGTTTCGACCACTACCTGCTAAGACTTGTTGATCTCAGCATTCTGGTGGAAATCCTGAACACTGGTATGCCCTAATAAGGCACAGATGTCTGTGCTGCTCCCCATGTCACGAGCACGAGCTGACACGCCGTCTCGCCAATGTCGCGGGCCATGAAAGATCAAAGTGTAAAGAAGCATTCATAAGGGGCTGGAAGTCCCCTCAGAAGAACGCCCTCACGGGAGTCGCTATTCTCGTCGCTTGACAGCAAAATCCGGGCTGCCATAGAGGATGTAATCCGCCCAGTCCTCGGACCGCAGCTCCCAAACTCGCTGGCGACCTTCATCGATCGCAGCGCCAAGACTCGCGCCGCTGACCAGGCGTTGATAGAATGTTTCGCCGAACGCCTTCGCCGATTCATCGCCCACCGGCCAATAGGTGCCGATGTAGTTACCGACGCCGGCACGCAACAGTGCTTCGGCGAAGCCCACATTTGTTTCCAGGCGTTTTGCGGTGCATTCGCCCTCCTTTCGGTCCGCTTGCGACCAGACCCTGAGCGGCGCCCTTCTGAGCCGCCCGGACTCGCAGGCGTTGAAGAACATCAGCGCGGGTAGTCGTTCGAGACGCACGAGGTCCAACCCTGAAAGGATCTGACGCCCGTGGCAGATGATACCGCTACGGGCGCGGTTCAATGGGTCGAAGAACGCATGGCCGGCATAGTGCACGACGTCGAATTCTCCGGATCGGAACGCTGCCCGTATCGCGTTGAATGTGGCTTGGTCGCGCCACAACTCGCCGACTTGCACGCTCGGCTGGTGTTTGAGGATATTCTTGATGCGCTTACCCTCCGCTTCGGCACCGGCGAGATCACCGGTTGGGTTCACGACCAGCAGAACATTCAAATCGCGATCGAGACGGCGCTCCTCCAGCCACTTTGCCACGGTGAGATCTTCTGCCTCGTACTTGTGGCTCATACCCGTCGTGGCCGCTGGGAACCAATGATCGATATTGATCGTCTCCCACGGAATGCGCGACGTGCGCGCGTCATTGATAACGACCAGCTGGTATTCTTGCATCTCGCGCAGGGCCCGGCGCACCAGCGTGGGCAGCACCATATCTGCTAGAGCTGAGCCAAATGCCTCAAGATTATCGAAGTCGAACGCCTGGGTTTCGATCTTTTCGAGGTGACCATTGAGCTGCGTGGCGTTGATCTCGATGCTGTCCGTGATGACCGTAGCCTTGCTACCGGCAGTGAGCAACGAAGCGCGCAAGGCAAAAGACGCGCTCAAGCTGGTGTCCGTTATCTCCGTAGTGCGTTCGGCGATCTCACGCACCAGCAGGTAGACCGGTGTCGGGCCGCCGGTGGGGCGCCGCACTGGCATGGTCGGTGGCGGTGGGGCTGGCAGCCCAAGCGCCTCGACGGTCACTTCCATGTCGTCGAACAGCGACGACGAGCTCAAATGCAGGATTTCGCGATGCAGCTGCTCGAAGCGGTGCTGATCCTGCTCGCAGAAGGTCACTGCCCGTAACCAGCTCCGGGCGTTGGCATCGTGTACCCCCCGGATGAATCCCTGGATGAGATTCTTGAGCACAGCCTCGAGGGTGAGCCCCGACTTGGAGCCCATCATCACCGTGGCGAACTCGTCGACTCTTGTTCGGACCAAGACACGTGCCACGTTCTCGCCAACCACGCGCAGGATCTCTTCGGAGAAATCATCATAGCTGCCAAGGCCCGCGAAGACCACCATGTCGGCGCCGGTGCGATAGCGGTTCGCTGGCATAATGAACACTTCGCCGGCGTTCGCCGAGAGCATGCGCCGCTCGGTGAAGTCCGAGATGGCACCGTCGAGCTGCTCGTCGATGGCGCTCGCGGGTCCAGCGGGCTTCACCCCGTTGAACAGCCCGAGCACCACGGCACGCGTGTCCACTTGAGTAATAGAACCGCGCGCCAGGCGCAGGTCGATACGTCCCTGGCGCTTTCTTGCGATGACAATGGGCTCCTCGCTCGGGGCGGAGACTGCCGCGGCCGGCGCGATCGCTTCGCGGCCGCTCGCCGCTGGTGCCGCAAACTCCTCAAGCAGATGCCGGAGTTCGCGCCGATTGATGTCCTTTCCGGTCCGTTTGCCGAAAGGTACCGGGGCAAGCTGCTCGCCCGGAATATCCCATGACGCACCACGGCGTTTTGGGGTCCAAGTGGTCATAAGCACGTTGGTCGCACCGGTTTCGAGGACATCGACGACAGCCTTGGCTACCTCCCCGTTGTTCGGCAGGCTGCCATGATCTTCCTCGATGAAGTAGGTTTTGATCCCGTCGAGCTGGGCGAGCGCCAGGGGTACCGTACCGTCGCCTTCAAGGGATTGAGTGAAGACGAAACTGTCACCTGTTCGGTGGACACCAACCACAGTGTCCTTGTTGATGCCCGCGATTAGCACGAAGCGCTCATCGTTTGGTGCCAGCTGCTTGTGGATAGCCGGTGCCGCCTCGAGGAGGTCTTGTCGGGGCGCCATTCCCGTGGGCGGCCAATTCTCTAACCTGTACAGGTCCATGTCCGTGAAACGATCAGGCGCAGGCAGCATCTGATAGAGGCCCATGAAGGTGCTGAAAATGTCATTGATGAGATCTTTTTCGCTGTGCTTTAAATCGAGTGCCGCCAGCTTGCGCACCAGCGCGTGATACCCTGAGAGGGCCTGCACAGGGGAGAACGAGCCATAGTTCGGGGTACCGAGTAGCACGATGCGGCTGATGCTGGCACCGTCGCCGCGCTCGGCGATTACCTTCAAGGCGGCACGGGAAACCAGCCCACCCATGCTGTGCGCCACCAGGTAGAGCGGCACGATCGCACCTTCCCTTTTTGTCTCGCGGGTTATGCGCTCAGCAAGCTCCGCTCCGAGATCCCGGATACCGCGGCGCCAGTCATAGGGATGGAAGGCGGCATCGAATCCGGCCAGCCGCAGCCTGAGTTTGAGCTTGAGGTAGGTGATTAGCAGGACCCCGATGGGCTCGATCCCGCTATTGCCGGCCTTGAGCTGCAACTCGGTGAGGTGACCCGCGACAACCTCGATGGGGTCAAGCCAGATGGTGTCGTTGAAGATGCCTCGTCGCTTCCCGAGCTTCGATCCCATGATGCCGGGTAGCACCAGCACCCGTGGCCCGCCGCGCACTTGCACGCGCCGCGACCGAGTTGCCAGCTCCCGCAGTTCCTCGTAGACATCCTCGCCAAAGTAGTCTTCCAAGAGATCCCGGTTCTCGCCGGTGATCAGGGCCTCTTCGACGAGCTCGTCCCGCAAAGAGAATCCACTGCCCTCGATCCCTTGCGGATGCTCGGTGGGGGGCGGCGCCTGCGTGCTTGAAGGCGCTTCCTCGAGTGCTTTCTTGGCTGAATTTTTCTTCTTAGCGGCCATCATTCCCCCTCGGTTTGGCTATTCGATCGGCTTGGCTTGTCGGCGCCCTGACACATCTGGCCCCTTGAAAAACAGTTTCTTCTGCCCAACAAGGGGGCGCCAGCATAAATGCCCGTACCATTCAGCCAAGCGGAGTTTGCGGCATGGGATTGCTGGGCCATCTGGCCGCCGCAAGGTATGCGGGCGGCCGTCGTTCTAACCTAAGCTAGAGAACGTCAAACTCCCGGATGCCACCACCAAACCAACTTGTTCCAATGAGCGTGCCCCTCGAGAAAAGATCTCCCTCCTCATAGGCGAGGCTTGATACGGTATAGGGCGAGGTGACGACCGATCGCTTGTTGAGGATGTGTTTGTGGGTATCGACGATCACAATCTGGTTGATGCCAATACCAGGCAATCCAAGTAGGGAAGATACAAAATCGATCTCGGCAATAGCGACACGGCCGTCTGGCAGGACAACGAAATCATCAAGTATGTTCGTTGGAATAGACGCATGGTAGATCTGGATTGGTGTACTTGGCCCGTGCGCTGACATCTCAATCTTGAACAGCGCTTTGCCAGCAACGTAGTACATCACGTTGCCCGTTACCTGGAGCCCGTTCGGAACCGTATCCCGCAACGGATTGGCAAGCAGCCAAGGGGAAATCGTGATGTCGAATGGCCCTGACTCCGTTACCGCCACTCGATAAATCGCGACCATGCTGCGGTCGTACATGGCAGAGGAATTGGTCATGTAGATGGCCCCGTCGGCGCCTACAGCCATGCCGTTATAGCTATGCACCTCGTCGGGCTGGTAGTAGGCAACTGAGACTTCTACGGGATGTGCCGTTGGTAAAACACGAAATAGCGCTCCGTAGTCGGTTTTAGTGGGCTTGCCCTCGAGGTGGACTGCACAAGTCGCATAGAGGTATCTGCCGTCAGTGGTTAATCCATGAAACCAGCCGTCATATTCGCTACTGCCGACATTCAAGGTGCCAGACACGATCTGGCTAACCTCGTAGCCCGAACGATTTTTGTGCAGCTCATAAAGGCCCCATCCCCAGTGCGGATCCTTGTGTTGGCCAATGACGAAATAGCGGCCGTCAGCGGTGTAGACGGCGTTTTCGGTGTGAAGGAGTACGTCGCCAGCTATCAGCGGCGTACCTGGATTGTAATCGGGGAAAAGCGATGGGAGTAGGAATTCACTAGGAATCAAAGGAAAAAGCGGTAGTGTTTTCATAGCTCGCTCCTCTTGGCAGCGTGCCCGTAGACTGGCAATAGCCTGGGCGTTTAGTGCATCCGTAGCCACACGCGCTGTGTGGTGGTCGCGACGCTCTCATAACCGCGCCTCTGGGCCACCCAGGGATGATTGTGCACGTGCTCGTCTATTCCGGTGCGGTGTTTGGCTGTTGCTGCCCTCACTGAGGGCGGAAGCCTTGTCCAACTTGTACGAGTTCTATCGGAATACCTTCAAGATCTCGAGGCAAGCCAGGGGGCCATTGGTCACGAGTCACATAGACTAAAATACAATGCCCTGACCGGTTGCGACAAAGCCCTGCACCCATCCCCACCACATTTGGAAGCTTCATTACCTCGTTTCGGTGTCGCCTGATTACTGCTGGCAGATCCCCCTGCTGCCCAACGAAATCCCCAGCCTTGGAGGTTGGAGGGGGCGGGTTTTGCAAAACCGGTTGCTCCCGCGCATCGTTTTCAGCTGCCTCCATCCCTCCAACGGGTGCCTGTTGCGGTTGACCACCCCCAGCGGCTTTTCCTGCCTGCTGCTCGCAGCCGACCGTCGCTAGAAACGCGGCCATCGCAATTATATGCATCCCTAGCAAGGCCATTTCTAATAAAACCATTTCTCTAGTTTCGCAGGGGCCGTATCCCTTCGACCCATTGTTTCGTCGACATTTGCCCTATCCTCAGCTCGATGGGTGGTCGCCCCCTAAGAGCAGTTCGATGTTGAGCTGGCTAAGCACGAAATTGATTGGATTTACTATGGTGGTTGCCGGCTCCTCTGCGCTTCCCTCGGACCCGGCAAATAGAAGCCCGACAGCCTTATTGTTCGAGTCGTAGACTAGAGAACCAGAATCCCCTCCATTCGAGAAGTCTTCCTCCGATGGTGACTGCGAGATGATAATCTGGTCGACGAAAGTAGCCTTCAGGAACAAATCGTATTTGATTTGGACAGTGGCAAAAAGCGCCTGAATAAAACCCTGGGTGTGCTCTGTAGTACGACCGGTTTTGTGCACGTACAAACCTAGGTCATCCTCGGTAAGGATGCGTGCCTCTTTGGGCGTTTCTGGCCCGATATCCTTAGTGCTCCAAAGCACATCCTTTGCGTTCACTGGGGTGGCAATGGCGCCATCCACACGGTTATCGGCCTCTTCGCCGAAATCAAGGGGCACAAAGCGAGTCAGTTGCCCGATCTGATCATCAGGGAAAACCCCATTATCGGCTGGCCCTGGTTGTAGAATGGGATCATCAACCGCTGCCTCATTTGAATCGGCCAGCACGTGATTATTCGACAGAATAACTACGTTACCCGTTTCTTTGTCTCTGACTAACCCTCCTAGCGTACCAGCCGTAATGTTCATGTGCCCGACGCTGATCCCGCTAGGTGCGGGGCGTTCCTTTGCGGTGTACTCAAGTGAGCTGAAGCGTGCTTCTCGAACATCGGTAAGGAATTCCAGGACCCCGTCGGGCGCATGTTCAGACGGGAGGCGCAATACTTTCGGAATGCGATTCGCCATCGGCAGGCGTCGCAGGGCGAGTTTCTTGTTGACAAACACGACAATTGCTAGTTGGCCAGTGTCTTTCTTCTCGCTGACCTTCTTGCCGACGGCGTACCCATTGATACAGTCACAGCGCACGAGCTGCTTGAACGTATTGAAGCCACGCACCAAACGAACGTAATCACGGTATCTTGCGGTTGCCATTGTGTGCTACCCCCTCTGCCTACCGATAACTATCTATCATCGCTTCGATGTGCAAGATCTATCTCAATAGGCACGAAAATCCTTATTTTTCTGTAGTTCGACCGGATAGCCTTCGAGCTCTTGAGGCAAGCCAGCTGGCCATTGGTTGCCTTTGACGTAGACCAATATGCACTTCTCGCCTGGTCTAGTGGCAGATAGACCGGCCCCGATGCCGATTACTCCCGGCATCTTCATAAGCCTTTGCCGGTTCGTTTCTACAACCTCTTTGAGGGTTTTTTTCACTGCCATCCAACATCACTCCCTATACAATATATATTGACGTTGAGCAATACAAAAGTAATTGATCCAGATCATGACCTGATTGCTCCATCGTAATTCTCGTTCGCAACAGACGATGAGGAGTATATTAAAGTTGCGTTGCTAAAATTCTATGCAGACATTACTACGACAGTACAGTATTCTTTATGTACAACTACATAGGAGCCCTTAAGCGAATTCCCTGATCGATACCTCATCAATTACGGATGGCATTACGCATTGAACAAACTATAACTTGTTAATATAGGATGAGTACGGAGTCGATCACACTGCTCTGGATCAGTACGATAACATCAATCTTCGGAGACCGCAGTGAATACACTTTTAAACTTGATTACCATTTGTCTTGCCTTTGCATTGGTTGCGATTTCTGAGAGATTCGCCGCAGCGGGTGACGATATTTATTGTGCAAGGTACGCAAGAAACGCCGTTGCGCAGAATGAAGAGAACATCTCGAAACAGTGTGGGCTTACCGGACCCCGTTGGCACTCAGACCACAATCATCATAGCGCTTGGTGCATTAAGGTTTCAGGGAACTTGGCTGGTGCCGAGAACCAAGCGCGTTTGCAAGCGCTGAATCGGTGCGCAGGATGGGAAATCAGCGCTCACGATAGATGCGAAGGATACAGCACGGTTGCAATGCACCAAAACCATCTGGCCCAAGGTTGTGGGTTAAGCGGTCCAAGGTGGCATTCCGATTACGGCCCCCACTACCGTTGGTGCATGAAAGTTCATGAGTTTCACGCGCACTGGGAGGAAGTACAACGGCAGAGGGGGCTTGAGAGCTGTAAGAATATAAGTTGGCCTTTGCCTTCGAAGCGGTACTTTAAGTATCTCTGGGCTTATCCGGATAATGAAGAAACCAGCTACTCGGGTGAATATGAGAATAATGTCCAAGGAATAACCCATGACAGCAGTAATTGGTTTATCTCACAAACGAGTGATCTGTGGAAGATTCCCCACCAACACGACTTGCTGCACGTAAACGATAGCAAGCAGTATCCGGGGGTGATTCACCGACGCTTGTCGGATATCGTGTCAAGAATGAGTCCCGGTTACTGGCACCTTGGTGATATATCTCATTTCTTACGATATGTTATCGCTCCGATTGAAGGAAATTGTCCAAACCCACCTAGTAATTGCCCCGTTCCGCACGCCATTGTGCTGTTGAAGGCAGACGACCTGCGTTATGTCAGTCATGCCGTGCTGCCCAAATACAAAAGCCTTGGCTGGGTGGCCGTAAATCCTGAAGGATATATCTATGTGTCGAACGATTTCACTGCAGATCTCGACGCCTATCAGGTGAATTGGTCGGAGATTCCGAAAAAGCAACTAAGACTTCGCCCTGCCGGTGTATTAAGGCTTCTGGATGAAAACGGTGCAGCCCTCCAACTCGGCCATGTTCAGGGTGGGGTGTTCTCGGAGAGCGGGCACTTGCTTTATATGCTATCTGGGATACATAACGAGCACGAAGCGAACGAAGGTGTCAACGTTTTCGATACAAAAACGCGGAAACGCGTGGGACGCTTGCACTACCCGTTTAGTCCTGGAGGAACATCGCAAGATGAGCCGGAGGGCATAACGGTTTGGGACATTGCGCGCTTTGCTCCTGGCGTTGGTGGGCAGCTCCATGTTGGCATGGTAGACAACGATAGTGGGTGGATCTGGTCAGACGACGACGATTTCACACTGTATCACTACGGGGAGTGAAACATCGGCTGCCTGCGGACCAAGCTCAGCCAAGCGTGCGGCTCGCGCGCCGGCTGAGCAATTGATTAGGGCAAACACGGTTCCCAAAGGTAAATCATTCCTGAACCACTGCCTTTCGATGGTGCGTGCGCCGCTCTATATCTATCCCTCGTTGAACGACACCTTTTCCTCCAATATCTAAACCTGCTTAGGCCGCACCGCGCAGCGGTGTCGGTGATGCCTCGATGCCATTGGGCAGTGGTAGATAGCTTTTTTCTGTCGCTGGTACGACGAATAGATACGCCTGGCGAACTTGCTGTCCCATGATTTCCATTGCGGCAACGTAAACGGGTGCCAGCACAGTCTGGGCTTTGCGCTTGGATAAGCTCAGATAGCCGAATCGCAACCATCGGGGCGTAGCGATTTCGCTGATAGGGATCTTCGATTCGCCCATCAAACGGCCTAGTTGTAAGAAGATCTGACGGGCCGCCTGCTCTGGACGCAAGACTTCTACCCGGTCGATTACTTTACCGGTGCTCGCACGCACCTGTACAGCCAGGGAGTCGAGCGTTCCTTCGCTAGCCAGTTTGACGGCTATCGATGCTGCCCCCCACACCGGCAACTCACCCACAAAGTGGCGATAGGCGCCGACTACTCGACAAAGCACGGGCTCTACGGCTCGGTTCTTCCGGTCGGCCGCCGCCGCCTTAATCTGCCAAAGTCGCTCGAAGGCCAGAGACTCGTTTTGCCCAACCCATTCGCGGATATTCAGTCGATCAGTGGTCTCTTTGACCAGTTCCACCAGTCGAGATCGTTCCTCAACCTTTTTGAAAAGCGAGGCCATAGGCTTCAGTCCAGTGACGAGCTTCATTGCGCCGGAGGCATGATAGACCGTTGCGTGAGCTTTAAGCGGCATGCGGATGACCGTCCGATCATTGTGCACAGCCCAGTCACGGTGCTTCAATGGCAGGCTGAATGCCTCAGCCGTCATGTCCAGGAAACGTTCGATCCGTTGTTCTAACTCGTCGAGAGAGTACCGCCGCAGCTCAACGACCTCAACTCGTGGTGGTACCGGGGCTACGCCCTCCACACCGCTAGCCATTTCCTCAATGAGCGTTTTATCGTTCATGGGTTAACCCTCCGCCCAACGCCACAAGATGCAGGCTTGTTGGGCTGGTAGCAAATCCGGATCTACATTACCGTGGCCCCACAGGTGGTCCCGGTTCAGGTGGCTACGGTCCCATCGGATGTCACCGCCATTCCAGGTGGCTGCATCGCCCACGCAGACCGTAATAGGATGATTATCTACCCACCAATCCGACACACCGTCGATCCAGGATTCGGAAACTGTGTCGCCGTTTGTCAGGTTGTCTCCCACATCCTCACCGCATTCGTCGGTGGTGGTGCCATCATACATGCTGTCCCAGGCACCGCAGTAGATATGCATCCCAGCGAAAATGTTCCAAAGACCGGGAACGTTGTTGCGATCGACGGTACTGCAGGAGTACGCCATGATCCACTCGGCATTCCAGTTTTCGCCAAGCTCCCACTGGCCTGAGTAGGTGAACCAATCAGTATGTGGGTTATCGTAAAGCATCAAAGCTTGCCCATCACCCGTATGGTTGCCGTGGGTTTCGATCCAAAAGATGTCCACATTATCGACCCAATGCACATCGTCACCGCCTCGATCTGAATCACGGATATCCGTTTCCCAGCAATCTGTATTGGCCCAATAGAAAGCCCGCGTATGGCCCGCTGAGCGCAGCTTCTCGTCGAAACCGTTGCAGCGGTTGAATGTGTAGGTCAAATCATTCACATTGATGCCCGCAGCCCGTGCATTGCTGAAATATCGAATACCTTCAACGGCAAACGTAGCCATTGTGTCATCCTCCTTTTTGCATTAGATGCTGTTTGCTGCTTGGCTCGTAAATAGCCCGGAAATTTCTCGCCCTTTTACATCATTGACTCGGTCTATCCTTTCGTCGCTACTTTTACGTGGAAGGCTATCGAGTTAGTCAGGCCCGCAGAGTATTGCGTGCAGCGCTTGCTGGACGGCATAATGCTCGACAACGTGCAGTCATTTCGCCCGTTTTTCTCGCTTGTTTGCCATACTTGGCAGCATCGCCGTCGTAGCTTGTTTCAAACGGCGGTTGCCGCCTAATTCAGAATGAGTGCACCGTCCAGACATGCTACGGCTGGATCCGAAACGTAAGCTCATAGCGTTCGATGACAGAACGCTCCCCCTCCCAGTGCCGCCAATGTTTGAGCTTGACTTGTGTCAGACCGGGTGCCTTGGCATGTACTGTCCACTGGGCCTCGCCACCGCCGCCAAGCGTATTCGACGCAGCACGGTATTGGCCTTCCTTGATGTCAACGAAAGTCTCGTCGACCGCATCAACTGCCCAACGATATCCCGTGGCCGGATTTTCCGGAAGGCGGAGCACCACGTCACCGCCAACACGCAATTCAACGGTTCTACCATTATCGGCTGCAGTCAGAATTGCAGACATCTCACCCTCCCTCAGCTTTGAAGGATCAGCAGCGACATACGCGGATAAGACTGCAACCATCGCCAAGGCGATGATCCGAGGCAAAACCGCACTCATGCAGCGCCTATTGATCGTCGGCATGGCGCGTTTCATAAGTGTCCTCACACGGTGATTCCGTAGCTCTCAGGAAAGAAGGCGCCGTTAATCGAGGGCAGAAGATTGCAGATACGTTGCTGCGGGTCGCCTGCCATATTCATCTCCTTTCGCGGGAAAACCAACTGTAGTCTTTTCCAATTTTGATAGTCTGTGCAACTATCTCTGGCGATATAAAATCGCTAATTGCTGTCCAGACACGGCCTTTTCTGAAGCCGGCGCCGGTATTGTCGCGTATTGTGGATCTCAGTAAATTAAAAAAAGTACTTTCTAAAGACCGCTCGATTTTTTCGTTGATTCCCGCCGCGGCGCCGCGCGCCTATTGGGCGGATTTTCACCGTACTGACGATAGCAATGTAGCCAATCGTGACGGCCGCGGCGACCGGTGCTCAAACAATGGGCGATGACTTCCTGGCAATGGTTATTTTTTCCATCGCTCAAACCGCAATTTGTCGCAGAGAGCTTATGATCTGACTAGGAGTCTTTCTTCCGTTCGATGACAGTCCTCCTTATTTGATCGTACTTGCGAGCTCGCGTCTGTTTGTAACGTGATAGTGTGTAACCGATGACTGTCGATTAGCGCACTGAGTTCATTTGATGAGTGCCATAATCACAGGCCAAATTGCAACTCATTGCGAAAGTTCACGCTCTGATTTTGTGAAAAAGCTATCATATTGTCAGATGAGTATGTTATCACTATGTAGCATAGTTGACCCTTGCCGGAATGCAATCCGTATTTCATGTAATATCGATCAGTAAATTCCCTAGATGCTGGCATATCTTTTACAATGTAAACGCTAATATATAAAGGGTGATAGCGCTACAGGAATAATAAGCTCATGATAAGGATGTGGTGCATGAAGACTCTAGAACTTCGTCTCTTGGCCCTTCCTCATTGAAGGGAATCACGAGGAAGGGAATCACACGAGGCGCTGAGCCATCAAGCAAACGTCTCACGCCGCCCTACAAGGTCGGGAGGATTGCTATCAAGAACCTTTATCTCGGTTTTCTACGTCATCAGTCAAGTTTCCGTCACGAGACCTGACCTATATACTTCCACGGCAGGGTCAGGCATGTTCAGCCCGAGCTACTGCGACCAGACGAAATACTCCAGATAAGCAAGGCTACCGCTCCCTCCTAACAGGAGAACGATGGCTCGCAGCCATGGCTGCTGAGGAAGTGGCAAGAAAGCGCCCTGGCGGATACCCCGGACCTCATCTAACAGGAGCCTAAGCTGCTTGGCCCTGCGCTGCTCGTCTTCTTGTCTACCTCCCTCCGCTTTGACAATGCCTTCATGCAGCTTATCGACAACGGCCGAGCGGGCATGCTTCGCAGCTCCACGCAAGATGATCGTCGTGTAAATACAGTAGGCGAAAAGCAGTCCAAGAACGATTATCAACGGGAGGGGAAAGTGCCAGTCGTCGAAATAGGTGGCGCGCGATAGAATCAGCACGATTAGTATCACCACGGGAAAGTACACGAGTCGGTGAATGACATCAGTGTGTTCGGCGATGAACTGTATGTCGATCCATGGATCGAGGTACTCTCGATCGATGTTGAGCCGCCTAGCAAAGTATTCCCGAGTTGCTGCAGGCCAGCGCGTGTTACCCCTGCTGAGTGCTTTCACCAGCCAGACGCTGCGCTTCGTTGCATCAACTACCCAGAAGATAAGAATGATAAGGATGAGTGCGGCGAACCTAATGATGAGCAGGTGCGTGAAGAAGCTGAGATCGCCTCGAGCAGGGGTGTATACCGGGCCAAACGCGACAAAAGTGCTCACTGCCAATAGGAAGAACAGTGTTGCGAGCACCAGGACACGCAGGAGGCGACGCCAGAAGCGGTTTTGCTCGTGGTAGTTGATCCAAAGGCTGACCAATCGTTGTTCTTTGGAGTTGCCAGCGCCTTCGGAAGACAGCGGCACATAGCGGTAATCGGGATGGGCCCAAAAAACCCACTGCAAGAGATTCGATACCCGAGTTAAATGACGAGGGGAGAGACGCCGCAACTTGCCAATCCCCTCTCGTACCAACCGCTGAACACTTGCAAGCGACACTGATTGTGGCCAGACCCATTTGCTGTCTTCGCGGCGAGGCAGCGATGTAAGAGCGGCAGGCTGGCGGTCTCTATACCTCTGCCACTGCTTAAGGGAACCGCCATCCGTGACATATGCGGTCCGTCCGGAGGCCTGCGAAGTTTCATGCCTCGTGTCGGCTGGATACGGTCGTGGCTTGAAGTAAATTTTGTCCAGTTTTTGGATACTTTCGCGGATAGTGAGCCAACATCGGAGCCAGAAGTACAGAGCGAGCAGTGCGGCAAAGAGCCGCAAATAAGTGGTCGGCCAGATGCTGATGCCTTCAATCCATGCGAAAGGTTCGCCGTCCTCCCCTTGTGCAACAATAACCAGGTACAGCATTGCCGCGCTGAGCACTCCCAGCAAGGGAAATCCGGTATTGAGTAAACTATCACTGAGCCTGCGGGGCGAAATGCGACGATAAAGGAGCACGAACGCGAGGATCAACAATGATAAATAGCAGAGCCAAAGCCCCCTAGTCGCATTGATACCAAATCCTTTGCTAAGCGTCGTTGCCACACGGATAATCGAATTCTCGCCAGAGGGGTCAGGAATGAACGCCTTCGCACCAGTTGCCCCAATATCCTTGCGCCTGGGATGGATAGAATTTTGCTCTCTGTTAGTGGGCTCCCCTGAAGCTGCGGCAAAGCCTTTTACTGCACAGCGGTAAATTTTGCAGATTAACCAGTTACACGTTTGGTTGTCGTTTGCAGCGCACTCGTTTTCGTGCCGATCGATCTCGCCGTTCACGCTCAGATCGAATTCGCCACTGCGGCCAATTTCAAAGATTCTTGGTTCATCTAGCAGTGCATCGATTTTGTCCAGCTCATGCTGTTTTTCTGCACCTAAAGCAAGCTTTGTAGCAAAAAAATGCGCAGTCTGGTAGCTACCTCTAAAGGGAGGGACGCCTTCCTGCCAGCGGGGTTTCAGTTGTAACCCGAAATGAGATGCCACGATCAGGTTTCGAGTCCACTTCAGCTCCTGGGGGTGCATGAGGTTAGCGTCCAGGTCGGTGGTGAAAAAAACGGCTGTTGGGAATCGATCACGCAAGGCTTGCAGAACGAGCAATTTATCGTAAACATCGCTGCCTACTACGCCAATCGCGGCAAGCTGTTTCTTTTCGCGTTCCAGGCTTTTTGCCAGGCGGCGAAGATAGTCGAACTGACCCGGACCGACCGGACGCTCTATGTTACTCTGGCCTGGGTGATCGGAACCTTTGGTGCCCTCTGCTTGATCCTTTCGTCCGAGTGAGCTTCCTGGGCCCTGGCCGTCGATACCGCGCAGGTAGGTCGCTCTAATTATTGTCTCCTTAATTTTGTTCGCAGAGCAGTCCTTATAATCTTCGTCTTCTGTAAGACTGTCTTCGAATGCCTTGGGGAATGTGCGGCCATAGAAGGTATCCCACTCGGAAATCAGTGCGATATGGGGCGGGCAATCGTACCGCTGACTAGGTGGAATGCGTCGCTTTATTTCCTGAATCAATGTTCTGGCAAGCGCCGTGTCGGTGCCGATTGTCCGGTAAAATCCGCCTTGATCATCCTTATTCTTATCGTTCAGAAGGCTATCGAAAATAGAGCGAAGATACCTGTTTTCTGTGCATAAATATCTTTTGTCTACGGTCGCCTTTGGAGAATATATCGTGACCCCTTTGAGCGGCTCTTTGTTCTCGTCGTTCCAAGGTTTGTCAGCGTCTTTGGCCATTGCTCGCAACACCGTTGACCCAGCTGGCCCCTGGATGACGAAGCGAACATCCGTATCATGGTTGTATTTCTTGAGGTCACCTATCAAGTGGGCAAGCTTTTTCCAAGGCTCTTTATGAAACTGATTGTCATCGAGCCAGAGTAGGAGAACGGCACGTTTTGATTCTGGAAAATCGGTACTGCGGAACCATTCATAAGGAATATATTTTGGCAGGCACACCGCTTTATCAACATTGCATAGCTCGTGTCGTTGCACATAACCGATACGATTTTCGTCCCTGGGGGCGTAATTGAGCAGGCCCAGTGCCGACAGCACGGCGTGGCGGGTACGAATTCGCGTCTCCTGGTCCTCTGCATATGGTCCGCCGAACACCATGACGGGCATGACCACCACATTGGGCCTTGAGGTGCGACTTTCGGTGGCTTCTAAGTCTGTGGCTTCTTTGTTAATTTCCTTGGCAAGACCATCTATATCGTGGTCCTCGTTGAGTTTATTCTTACCTGCTGCCGTCGTGGGCTCATCGAAACGCCTTTCAACGGCTACGAAGGGGTCTTCCCAGAGCCGCGCTTGCACGTCCTCGGCGCTCAGAACTCTAGCCGTAGCGAATCTGGGGTTTTCTGGGCGTGCGGCCCGAAAAGGAGTTTCAACGGTGAGATAGAAAACAATCGCGATCGCTAGCGCAACGAGCCCACCAGAGAGCGGAAGATTAAGGCCATCTTGTTTGGGTGCGTCCATGAGACCGCCGCCGGCAGGGGTATTTGCCCATGCCTTCGTATACGGTTAGCAACAAGGTTGATTGCCTTGCTTACGCCTCAAGCAATTTTCCATGCATGCTGGAAATAAAAGCGTGTCACTACGCACCTCTTATGCCCATGGTGGCCTCAACGACGAAGCGACGGGGCTTGCTATCGCCGAGCACCAGATCCCCTGGTGGCTTGCCAATGATATGTATCCCATTTTCTTTGTCTGGGAAACGGGGCTGCTCGAGAGTCTCGCTCAGATGCTTTCGCCTTACAGCGCGATCCCAGGTTTCCGGCGCGGGCCGGGTATCTACTTGCCGAGGCGACGAACGGGCTAATCGAGGCGATCTGCCACCGCTTCGGTGGTGTTGGCGTGTGGTCACACATGAAGCTTTCAGCTGTGCGTGGCGTCGATGCACAAGTTCCGTTTCCGTATTTCAGTTCAGCTTCAGTAATACCGCCCCGGCGGATCAGTGGCTGGTGCTTTGTTACATTTCACATCGCGCACGACGTCGTAAAGCCAACCCTCCTTGAGAAGGCTATCGAAGCAGGTGCATGCCCCGGGGTCGCGGTCGTCCCAATACAGGCAGTGATTGTTCATCCTCCAATTAAACCCGCGTCTCGGGCGGTAGCGTTTAGAGCTCGGCTCGAACGGCCATTGCCTTAGGCTGCCGCTGGGAACGTCGGCGAACCCCAACAAGCCTGTGATCCGCGAGCCAATGGGGTCGTCTTTGATCCAAATGTTGAAGTGCGTTCCCACCGGAACGTGGCTGTCGCTGCGACTTCTGAAGTAGTTGGGGTACTGCCAGCGCATCATCTGCACCGGAAAGCCGAGAGTAATCCAGTGGTCGAGCCGCGCCCCATCGCGCTGTGGGATCTCGGGACGACCGGTCGCTGATTGCCTTGGATACCAAGCATCGTAGCCGAGGATGGCGCCGAGACTGAGAGTCAATAGATCGACTTCTCTGGCACCGAGCACACGCAAAAGAACTGTGGCGTCGCGAATAGCATGCAAAACTGACAGATAACGATAATGCGAATGCGCATAGTCCATGACGCAGAAGAACTCCGCAGCTAATTTGCCAAGAGCTTCGAGGTTTCTGATGATCGCAAAATAGGTTGGAACAACAAATAATATCAATGCTGTCCCTGAAAGCCTCAAGTAATTCAAGCACGCCTCGGAGAAGCCGAGGTAATGAAAAACACCAGTGAAAAGCGACTGCAGGTCGGCGCCCAACAACGTCGGTATACCGACTACAGCGAGCAACGCTAGGACCAACCAAAACAGAATCGCTACCAAGAATATCCCGATTAACTTTAAATTGTACAAAAGGATCTGCAGGTAGTCGTTACCGGCTGAGCGACAATCGTCGCCGTCACCATCCGCACCTCGCGGCCCTTCGAACGTTGGGTGGAGATGGCCCACACAGAATTTCCCGACTGCGCGCAGCAAGATCCAACACCCACATACGGCTTGGCGCAACGGCGGCAAATTAGAGAACCATCCGGAGAAAGTGTCGAGGTACTTTAATTCGTAGACATCGACAACGCTCGTCCAGTCATTATCCGCTAACTCCTGATCTCTTACTTCAATTGATGCACGATCAAATGTGTTACTTACCAAAAGATTTAAGTTTTTACTGACAGTAATCCTAAAACCGCAATTCTTCCTGTCGCCGATGCGTCTTTCAATAGCCCGAGCTATCCGCTCGGCGACGAGGCCAGCCGACTGCTCGAAAACGTGCTGTCCGGCGCCAGGAACGTAGAGAATGGCATGACGAGACGGCTTACGCTGCTCTGACGGGCTGGTTGGATGGGACATAGTCTCGCACCGCTTTTAAGCTGTGTGCGTCAATTGCGCCTGACCCCATAGGGTTACCGCCTTGCACGCGCTTAGGATCTGCAAAAGAATAACTTGTAGGACTTACGCAAATTTCATTTTGTTCTTCAATGGGCAGTATAGGTCGATTTTGCGGAAGTCCTATAAGTGTGTCGAACTCAACAGGGAACCTGCTTAACAGCGCTTGCGTTACGCGCTGTTAAGCAGGTTCCCTGACAATTCTTACTCAGCAACATGGCAACAACTAAGTGTGTGCCGGTCACTCTTGGGCAATTACCGTGATAGAAAAGGCCTTGGTAGCCCTGTTAGGCTTCTCCCAGGGCCTCCGATACTCTAGTTCTAGCCGACTCACGCCCGGGGATTTTATGGAAAAATGAAAGAGTTCATGCGTCGCACCTCCGAGCACCGGGGAGCGCAATTCCTCGTATGCGGAATTACCGATCTGAGTTAGCATGCTTGCATCGTATCCGGAAACTTGCCAGGAATAGCCCGTTCCCGGACTGGCTTCCAAACGCAATGTTAGCCCATCCCCAACGCGGAAGTGGAGCTCTGTGCCGTGATCTCTGTTGGTGACACTTTGGGTCTTCACGGAATTCTGGTGCCTCATCGATTCAGGTGTATCTGCGTTTCCGCTTTGAAAAAAAGCAAGAAACACCGATGCCGAGCAGCAATGCATGGCGACACCATGCCTCATTGGCGATCGCTCTTAATAACAGAGTATACCTCGCCTGCGCCCAGCAAATGCCTGTCGCCTTAGGATCAGCCGCGCAGAAGCTGTTGGGAAACCTACTGGGCTTGGCATAGCAGTGTTGCACGGCGGGGGGGGCCATCCCTTGCCCCATCTCGTTGCCTCCCACCTCGTGCTGTCTGCCACCAGCACACACATCTCTGCTGCTAGTTTGGCACTATTGCACCGGACTCCTGTTAACGGGTACCTGCCGGACGATCGACGGTGATATCCAGTTCAGGTCTGTCCGAATCCTTCATGGTGATGATCTCTTCCTTGCCCTGGGCTGTTCCAGCAACCTCGCCTTGAGATGCCGCCTTCACCTGGAGCTGCCCACCCATGGAGCACGGCACAGCCAGCGCTGTAAGTGTCCCGGAATCGAGCTGGACCGTGTAGCCATTGAGCCAGATCTTCCAATACATGGTATGTGTTCCGGCTGGGAGCTTCATGGCAAATGAGGTGTGGATAGGGATGTGCTGGTTACCACCTTGGAACGACGCTTTGCGGTACGATGCCGTCCACATGGTGTTCGGCGTCTCTTTCGTATATAGCCCAGTCCTGAAGTACTGAGGGCCGCTTCCCTTGGCGATGCTTGCCGAAGCATCTGCCACAACAGAGACATACATTTCCCTGGGCAGGTTAAAGGTGACGGATGCCACGTTGGCGTTGCTACTGAACTGCTTATTGTCGACAAAGTAGAATTGCTCATAGGCCAGAAGGCTTGGACCATCTTCGCAGACCGCCGCCACCTCGGATTGTACCCAGGCTGCGCCATAGCCAATGCTATTGCTTCCATAGGCGATCCACATGTACCCGGATTCGCCCCAGCCCGTCCCCCACGAGTTTTTCATCCTCCAGGCCTGCCTGGTATCATCCCAACCGACCAGAGTGACACCGTGGTTTACGGTACCCGCGGAATTCTCGTTGAACACGCCGGATGTGTAGGCCTGAAAGGCGGGGGTCACTTCAACTGCAACCGAGAGCGGCCCATACTCGCACAAAGCCTGCTTCAATGCGGCGACCGTCGGTATTTCAACGGTGCTGTCAACGTAGCCCCAAGCGACGGCTTTATAGGGCCTGTCCAAGCCGGACTTGCAGGTCCCATCCGCGGCTGCATAAGGGTAGTCGCTCTCTTTTGCCGATCCGCTCTCGATCAGGTACTGGTGGGCCCACCAACCACCGTTGCAGCTCCCGGCACCACTACAGTCCAGAGTATCTTGCTCCGAGCTGTCGATCAGTATTTTGTTCAGTATCGCGTAGCTTCCCTCATAGGCGGCGTGCGTGGCAAAGGCCCAGCAGCTACCACAGGCACCTTGGTCCCGCACCGGCGTAACCCCGTTGTGATCGCTCCAGTTGAACTGGGCCGCGCCAGCGGCACATTGGCCAAGGAATAGCGGTTTTTGCTCCGTTTTCAAGAGGGCCCTCGCCAGCTCATTTTGCTGTTTAGCTCGCGTGAGCCAATCCTCGGGTACTTTGAGGCCGGTGATGTCACCGATAGCAAAGTCCAGCGCAGTTGTATAACCTACCTCGAAGGTCCATTTCTTTGATTTCGCCTCACTGCGCAGTGCGGCGACCTTGGACTTGATCTGGTTAGGTGCGTCTTGCAATCGTTGCTGGTAGTCCAGTGAAGGTGTGATCAGCTTTGATCCCGCCATGGTGTGTATCCCCTCTTTCTGTTTCTTTGCATGATGAAGACCGACCGGCAACCTACTGTTGCCTGCCACCTCTCACTCCATTTTCTCAAGTAGGAAACAGAACCTCCCTTCCTACCTATACCGATACGAATGTCCCCTTATAGCGATTCCTACTTGGCTCAATATGACAAGCAGCCATTTTTAGCCATTATTCCTAACACCTATTAATGACAGCTATTCTCCATGCGACCAACAACCGCTATATAATCGCGCAGCGAAGTGAACTTCTAACTCTTGTGTGGGCAATCTCACACAGAGAGAGCTCGCCGTGGGCCCCTTACGCTTGGGCAAATTGCGAGCACTCCGAGCACTCCTATTCTTGTGGTTCGACGCTTCTTATTGGCATTTTGCTGCCAGGGGGAATGCTATATGTGGTCGCACCCGTGGGCTCGCACCCCTCGGCATTAAGATACCCACCAGTGATTACTTTATCACCAGCAAGGACATTTATGATTTCCCTATCTTTAATCGCCTCTAAATGTGCCTCTGCCGGATCTTTCCCCGATTTATAAATGTAGTTCAAGTTAGCCCCTTCGAGGCGAGAAACTCTGTCAGTCCCGCCTAGCATATCAACAGCGTCCCCGTCCGAAATAATTGCCACGTATCTCATCTTAGCTGTGTCGTTTTTCGTCTCTTCTTTCCAGTCATCATATTCCTTATACCGTTTG
>JBAPTW010000383.1:0-3756 GCA_049282355.1 Gammaproteobacteria bacterium
CCAAGGCCTCGCTTGCAGACCAGAGAAGCAGGATTCTGCAACTTCAGCGGGCTCGCGACCAAATCCCAGCCTTGTTGAACGAAGTTCAAGCGGCGCAACAGGCCTATGAGACTGCCAGGGCACGATATAATGACTATCATATGCAAAGCCAAGCCAATGTCACCAACGTTAGCATTCTCAGTCCAGCATTCTCTCCAAAATCGCCGCTCAATCCACCATTGCCGCTGGTGTTAATAGCATCCGTGTTCGGCGAAATCATTTTGGAAGGGGGGAGGGGTTGCTTCGTTGATAGAAATGCTTGATAGGCGTATACATAGCAAGGAGGATGTCACCAACCGTCTGGGCATGCCCCTCTTGCTGGAACTTCACCAATAAGTGACTAAGACAAGCTAGATATTATCACCAGATGGTTATGGCTCTCAGGAAGGATTGATTTGGAACGCAGCACACTATACGTCCAGGAGGAAAGGCAAGACCGGCGCCGTATTGTGCTCCAAGACCTGGCCGAAAAGCATCACAGCTTTGGGCCTATCGGCACAGTGCGCCGAACGTAACTAGGACTCATAATCTGAGAGAGCTGATTCTCGAAGCGGCGCAGGTTCCACCCGATAACGTCATTGTAGTTCCTGACGCTGTGGAACCCAGCCGCATCGATGCAACCTCCCACCCTACTTAGAACAAGTCAGAATGACCCCGGTGGACAAGACTTGTTTGATTAGTGTGTGTGTCTGCACATACAGACGAACCACAGCGCTTCGAGAGTTGCTCGGAGCCCTGGCCATCCAAGAGGGGCTAAGTGAACCGTTCGAAATTGTGATAGTAGACAACGACGCTGCGGGCTCTGGCAAAGAAACGGTTCAGCGCTTTCGTAACTCCACCCCAGAACTCTCAGTGCGGTATTTCGTGGAACCACAAAAAAACATTGCGCGTGCACGGAATCGCTCTGTAGCGGAAGCGAAAGGCAAATGGGTAGCCTTTATTGATGATGACGAAGTCCCGGAACCAACATGGTTAAGGCATCTATTCGAGACTGCACACAAGTACAAGGCAGATGGTGTATTCGCCCCAGTTCTTCCGATGCTGCCTAAAGAGGCGCCAGAATGGATCCACCGCGGACGCTTTTTCGAGCGCCCCAGACATAATACGGGCGAGGACGTTCCTGTACCAGAAATGCGTACAGGTAACAGTTTTCTCTTGGCATCATGGCTAGAGGCTTTTGAAGCGCCTTTTGATGCACAATATGGATTGACCGGTGGTTCGGATACACACTTTTTTGCCCGGGTACTCGCAAATGGGGCACGCTTTGTATGGTGCGATGAAGCGATTGTTTATGAGACCATATCACCATCCATGGCAAATCTTCGCTGGCTATTGTTGCGATCACTACGCGGGGGGCAAACGTTTGCTGAACGTAAGCTGGCAGAAAAGGGCAAGCTCTTCGGTTCTGGTCTGTTGATTTGGACCGCAGCCACACTGGCGCTGGCGTTGATGACAGCACCGTTATTGCTGCCATTTGGGGTTCATCGTTCAGTATGGTGGCTTCGAAAGGGTGCCACTGCCGCAGGCAAACTGCTGGCATTCACTCCGTATCGCTATGAAGAATACGGAACAAAAAGACTCAAGCGACCTTCTAAATCAACTACTACCAAATAAATAGTTGGTAATTATGACAACTTTGACTTGGCTAAAGGCCAGCAGCTTATCGTCTGTACCCGCTACTTGTCGTAGCAAGGCCGAGGGGGCAACGGGACACAGCGGATAAAGCGGTTGTTGGCTGAGAACTGACGCGTGGCAAATCGAAGTTTTTAGGCACTGTTTGCGTTAGGTGTTGACTCAGAGCTCCATATGCATAACCAACTTGCTGTTTCAACAAGAAACTACACGGCAGTGCGCACCGCCGCCTGGCCACCAAGTAATGACATGCGCGTCACCGTATTAATGGCATCCCACAACCGACACAAATACTTAGGCGAGGCGATCGACAGTGCGCTCGGCCAAGACTACTCAAGCACAGAGGTGCTGGTCGTCGACGACGGCTCGGACCATTCGACGAGGCACTGGCTGAAGAGGCGCGTAGCGGCCGACCATCGACTGAGCGTCGTATTCCAGGACCACAGTGGCGTGGCGACAGCGCGGGCACGGGGCCTCGATCTCGCCAGGGGCGATCTGGTAACCATCCTCGATTCCGACGACTTGCTCGCCCCCGACGCCGTTAGCCGAATCGTCGACCTGTTTCGGCGACACCCAGAAACCGCCCTGGTCTACAGCCATCTGGAGCAGCTGATGCCGGGCGGCGAGGTCCGACGTAGAGTGTATCCGAGCTTCCCTACCAACCAGGCCATGTTGCGGGCGACGTTGCTCTCTCCGCGCGTACCGTTTAAGCACTCAGGCACCACCTTTCGCCGCGAGGAAGCGCTGAGGATGGGCTCATACGACCGAGACCTACCCTGCAAAGTTGACATTGATCTGTTCCTCAAGTATCTCTCGAGTGGCAAGCGACTGCGGTTGCTCGAGCAGCCGCCGGCCGTTACGTTTCGCGTCCACAAGCAATCGATCAGCTCGAACCGGAAACTCGGCATTCGAGTCTGGTTCCGACTCATCGATCGCTATGGGCCCAAGAGCTACACCATGCGCGCAGCGATCAAGGCACTACGTGCCTCGTCGGAAACACTCAAGGCAGGCTACATGCTCGCTCGCGTACGTTGAACAGGATACTTGCACACATGGTTGCTGCTCCAGGTAGCTATGCGCTTGTCACCCCAGCACGCAACGAGGCAGAGCATATTCGCGAGACCTGCGAATCGGTCAAAGCGCAAAAGCTGAAACCGCTACGCTGGATCGTGGTGGACGACGGCTCGACCGATGGCACGGCCGATATCGTGCGCAAGTATCAGAGGCAGATGGCGTTCCTGCGCGTGATCGAACGCTTGGACCGGGGCTACGATGCGGTGGGCGGCGGGGTGGTGGAAGCGTTCTACACCGGCCTGCGGGAGCTTGACGTCGGCACATCGTACATCGGCAAGCTTGACGCCGATATTACTCTGGATTCTGATTATTACGAGCAGCTCATCGCACTCATGGACGTCAAGGAAAACCTGGGTATCGCATCGGGGCAGAACTATGTGCGTGCTTCTAACGGTTCGCTGCGAATCGAGCGCCGACTGCCGTTTCACCCCGTAGGCGGGGCACGTTTGTATCGTACGCACGTTTTCCAAGAAATCGGCGGCTTGGTAAAAGCGGCCGGCTGGGATACCCTCGACATCGTGCGCACGCGCATGCGCGGCTATGATACTCGCAATTACGACGACCTGCGCGTGGTGCATTTGCGCGCACTAGGCACGCGAGGGGCGCTGCGGGATGGGGTGCTCCGACGAGGCCGCAGCGCCTACCTACTCGGCTACAGTAAGCTCTACTTCGCTGCCCGGGTCGGCTATTTCGCGCTGACGCAGCGGCCCCGACCGCTGCACGCATGGTGGCTGCTGCGGGGTTATCTAGAGGTGGCGCTTAAACATGAGCCCCCTATCGCCAGCAAGGCCGAACGTGAGTGGCTTCGGCACTATCAGCTGAGACGGCTGGCGCGCCTCAATCGCGAGCCACTGCAACAATGACATCACTCAATCACCTTGTGCAATGCGCATACTCCAACGAGCCGCTTCATCCATCGCCGTGCTGACTCATGTCGCCCAGGAATCTGCACATTGATACCTCTGGCAAATGAGATAGCCACACCTGGCCGCCGAGGTTTCATCACCGCCC
>JBAPTW010000384.1:0-2352 GCA_049282355.1 Gammaproteobacteria bacterium
ATCACGATGACGATGTCGCACTCGGAAGGCTTGGGCCGCTGCTGGGCGATCGCCTCCTGGGGCGTCAGGGTCGCCAGCAGCGGAGTGTCGGCGCCCGGCTTGTCCCAGGCGACCGTGTCCACGGCGATCCGCCCGCGGAGGAACACATCGTAAGGAAGACGCTCCAGCGCTCTCAGCGCGATCGCCCGCTCGTCACTCACGTCGCCCGGCGAGGCGAGAAAAACGCGAACCCGCAGGAGTGTTGCAGGGGGTGATGAGTGCGCTGTCATGCTGCCCCCCTAGCGCGCTGCCGCGCGGCGTTAACGTGCACCGGGTTGCGGGTGGGGTAGCCACAGCTCGTCGAGCGCAATGGTGACCGTCTAGAACGGCGCGACCGCGATCCGCGCTGGATCGGCAAATCGGCCGCCCGGCCCGCCCCGCTCACGAGGGAAAGGACCCAAGATCTCGTCTTCGAGCACGGAGCTTGCGTGCGCATGGGAGGTCGAGGGCCGAGGTTCGGTGTGGAGCTGCCCGTTTAGGATCTCGCCGATCAGTGTCTCCGGCAGAGCTAGAAGCTGGTCATACAGAACATAGTTGCTGGCTGCTCGCATCGTCGCACTCCCTTCCCACCATGGCATAATACCAAACAAACAGCAGCCTGGAGCCGCGGAGAAGGCCCGTTCAATCCTTCTGCCCGTCGCGAGCGCACACCAGCCATTTCCCCCAAGACCTGTAACCCCCTCGCACCGGCGGCGCCAAGCACAGTGCGGCCACCTTGGGAATATGGGTGTTTCTGGCAACCGAGGTGCTGTTTTTCGGCGTGTTGTTCGCGAGCTATACCGTGAGTCGCATCCTCCACTCCCAGGCTTTCGCCGCCGCGAATCACCACACCGATGTTGTCCTGGGGAGCATTAATACCGCGGTCCTGCTCACCAGCAGTCTGACCATGGCGCTCGCTGTGCGCTGCCGGTGCATTGGGTGCTCGCCGCGCCACCAGCGGCTGGCTCGTGCTGACGGCGCTACTCGGGGTCGCATTCCTCGTCATCAAGGGCGTATCGGTGGCGAAGATCCTGCTCATAATGACTGTGTTCATGCATCTCCGGCAGGAGAATCCGCTGGTACGATTGGCTGCTGCCGCCGGTTTCTTCTGGCTGTTGCTGATGTTCACATTAACCTTGAGCGATTACCTGACGCGTTAGCGCACAGCTCGACGACGCTGTGCTGTCGCTGGGTATCTTTTTCAGCCTCGCCGTGGCCGCCCTCGGCGCCGTAATCATCATGGTGTTGATCACCGTCACCGACTAGGCACACTACAGCGGCCCCTTGACGAAGAAGAGACACGCTTGCGACCTTAATGCCACGTGGTCCAAATGGGCTTGTTGGGACACGCCGTGAATGCGTCCCTGCAGGCTCGGGTGCCGCCCTCCTGGCGGCACACGGTCCCACAAGCCCATTTCGGACCACGCCCTCAAGGTGGCTTATTAACGAACATGTTAGTCACCTCCTGCTGACCTTTCGCGACCGCTTCAGCCTTTTGATTGCGTTAGGGTTAATACCCATTGGTTGCGGCAGTAGAGGAAGTTACCTTCGTTGTTACGATTCAGTGACTGAATCGGCACCGTGCAACGAGACGTAGGACATCAAGATGGCATTGAACGACAGCCACATCCCGATCGATTCGCTGAAGGTGGATGCCTATACCATCCCCACCGAGGCGCCCGAGTCCGATGGCACTCTCGAGTGGGACAGCACGACCCTGATCCTCGTAGAAATTCACGGTGGCGGGGAAAAAGGCATCGGCTATGGCTATTCCGACATCGCCGCCGCGCACTTGATTCGTGATAAGCTCGCCTCGCTCGTCGAGGGACGCGATGCGCTAAACAACAGCGCGTGCTGGTGGGCGATGGTCGATGCGATCCGCAACCTGGGACGCCCGGGGCTGTGCTCCATGGCGATCGCCGCCGTGGACAACGCACTGTGGGACTTGAAAGCAAGGCTACTTGATCTGCCGCTGGTGCGCTTACTTGGGCAGGTGCGTGAGACGGTGCCGGTCTACGGCAGTGGCGGCTTCACCTCCTATGACATCACCCAGTTGCAGGATCAGTTGGGCGCCTGGGCGGCAGCAGGTATGCCTTTCGTCAAGATGAAGATCGGCCGTGAGCCCGAAAACGACCTGGAGCGGGTGCGTGCTGCCCGCACCGTCCTCGAGGCGGGCACCGAGCTTTTCGTCGACGCCAACGGCGCCTACACACGCAAACAGGCGTTGGCGATGGCCGAAGGATTTGCGCACTACGGCGTGACCTGGTACGAAGAGCCGTTATCGTCCGACGACCTGGAGGGTCTGCGGCTGATACGCGATCGCGCTCCGGCCGC
>JBAPTW010000385.1:0-11586 GCA_049282355.1 Gammaproteobacteria bacterium
TTATTGGCACGCGCTCATGCACCGTCGTGAAGGGGACTTCTGGAACAGCAAATATTGGTTCCGCCAGGTGGGACAACACCCGGTCTTCGAGCGGCTGGCAAACACCGCCGCAGAAATTGCTGCCGGCACGCCACGAAAACCCGCCATCGATTTTCTGACCACCCAGGCGCGCTGGGATCCGGCCAAGTTCGTCGACCTCTGCGAAGCCTGCACCACAGGGCGTAGCGACCACGAGCGGTTATGCCGGCGCATTCAACAGCGCGAGTGGCAGCTGCTTTTTGATTATTGTTTCCAGCGTGCAATCGGCTCCACTGGGCACTAGCACTCGCCTTGCATGAGCTCCCTAAGGATTTCCTGTTCTCAAATCATAGCCGCCGCTGCCACAGCCTACGTCAGACCTCATGAGCCTGAGTAGGCGCTGCACTAATGGACAGGTCTTGAATCACTCGGCTACCTGCGGAAATCTTTTGTCGGTGCCATTCCTTCATCAGAGGAAATCGCTCCGTGGGATGTGTCGATTTCCTCTTTGGGTCGCTTGCGTCGATCTTCCAAGAATTTTTCCAGCGCAAATTCGAACTTTGGCATTGGTATCCGTCGAATAGGCGTCGGTCCGAAACTACTCCCAAAATGGGTATTATTGCTCATAGTGTTCCACCTCAATTTTGCTACCCAAGCGCCTAACTTCAGGCTGCGCAATTTAAGGCAAGGCAGCGCTCGTGCCAGACCCAATAAAGGCGTCGTATAGGCTCCAGAGTGTGATGGGCTTCGCATTGTGGGCTACGGGGGTGCGCAGCCTGCGCGTTCAACTGTTGCGGTTGCACAGCACTTTTTCGGCCGCACGTTAGTCGCTGCGCTGCAGATAACCTTGAGCAGCAATTCCTTGAACGCGAATTGATTTTGTTATACTCATACGTTCCACAATGAAAGCAGATGAGCAACGCTGCCGAAACGCATAGCTTAGCGCGGGTAAAGAAGTCAGGAACCCAATTGCACGAGGCCCTAGTTAGCGTGAGGATACACACTCAATGTCGGAGTTGATGCGTTTTGCTGTCCTGGGTTCACCTCCTCCGTGGTCGGTGACGGCAGTCGACAAATTCGTTGTGTCGTCGTTGCAAAGAGCACAACGGGAAGGTGGTGCCCTACCTCAGCAGTTCCGTATGACAATGTGTCCCTGGGGCGAACGTAACGCCATGGGAGAGACTCGGGGCGTGGTTCAGGCGGTCATCGACCCGCGATTACGCATTGTACACTTTACGGGCTGCAGCCGACCCTATCTGGTCGTTTTGTTTGTCGGGAAAGAAGCCGCTCGATACCAGGAAGTGATGATGAGATGCCTGCCTTGGTCGGAGCATTATGACGTCGAGCTTGATGGTCAGGGAACCATTTCTCTACGCTTCGTTGGGTGCACTGAAGAGCCCGAAGAAGAAAATGCCGGCAAACAACAGACCAGGAATCTGCAGGAGCTCTTCCGCTCCGGTGCCCTTACCGATTTCTGAGCTGTGCTCTCACAGGCTGCCTTTGCGAACGATGGCAAGCTGGCCACGCATTGGCGCCCCTAATTCCCATGCCCGCTATGATTTGCGGCAGTCCGGACAGATGCCGTAAAGATAGAGACTGTGGTCCATAATCGTGAAACCTGCCTGATTGGCAATTTCCCGCTGGCGTTTTTCAATGGTCGGATCGAAAAACTCCTCTATTCGGCCACACTTCACGCAGACAATGTGATCGTGATGGCTCCCTTTGTTGATCTCAAAGACCGAATGCGCGCCTTCGAAATGATGGCGCAGCACGATACGTGCAGATTCAAACTGAGTCAGCACCCGATAGACCGTGGCAAGCCCAATATCCTCCCCGGCCTCGAGCAATGCTCGATAGACGTCTTCCGCGCTCATGTGCCGTTGGCCGCTGCGATCGAGGATCTCCAGAATCCTGATTCTGGGCAAGGTGGCCTTTAGCCCTGTTTTGCGTAATTCATCCCGATCCATAGTCTGTCTCTTGCTACACCTGGGAGATCATACCGTTCGGCCTCCGGCTCGTATAGCGACCCGGTGGTTCAAGGCCACATGTGCGCACCGCAATTGACAAACGTATGTATTTGGTTACTCACCGAGAGCTATGTCATTCGCGGCAGTCAAGCGAAGCCATTCTCACTTTTTGAGGATCAAAGGAACATGATGGCGGTAAAATGGCACTAGACAAATCGGGTGTATCGCCCTCGCTAGGACGACTATGAAGTACCGCGACCTCCGAGATTTTCTCGATCAGCTCGAACAGCGGGAGCTACTGAAACGAATCACCATTGAGGTAGATCCGCATCTCGAAATGACCGAGATTTGTGATCGCACCCTGCGAGGCGGCGGCCCTGCCCTGCTGTTCGAGAAGCCGAAGGGGCACGATATACCCGTCCTTGGTAATCTTTTTGGCACCCCAGAGCGGGTCGCCATGGGCATGGGCGAGGACAGCGTGGCGGCACTACGCGAAGTCGGCCGATTGCTGGCTTTTCTAAAAGAACCCGATCCTCCCCGTGGCTTGCGTGAAGCGTGGAAAAGCTTGCCCATTTTTAAGAAAGTCTTGGATATGGCACCCAAGACCACTCGGCATCCCTCTTGTCAAGCACAAGTGATCACCGCAGAGCAGGTCGACCTGGCAACGCTCCCCATACAGACCTGCTGGCCCGAGGATGCTGGCCCCTTGATTACCTGGGCACTCGTCATTACCAAGGGACCCCGAAAACAGCGGCTTAATATAGGAATCTATCGCCAACAAGTGATTGGACGCAATCGCGTGATCATGCGCTGGCTGTCCCATCGCGGCGGCGCACTAGACTATGCAGATTGGAAGGCCGCTTATCCTGAGAAACCCTTTCCAGTGGCGGTAGCACTCGGGGCCGACCCCGCCACTTTGTTGGCAGCGGTGACCCCGGTGCCCGACAGCCTTTCCGAGTATGCCTTCGCCGGTCTACTGCGCGGATCTCGCACAGAGCTCGGCGCCTGCCTGACCAATGAGCTTCAGGTGCCAGCAAGTGCGGAATTCGTGCTGGAAGGCCAGATCCATCCCGGTGACGTTGCCTCTGAAGGACCCTTTGGGGACCACACAGGCTACTACAATGAGGTGGAAACATTCCCGGTATTTACTATTGAGTGTATCACCCACCGTACTCAACCCATCTATCACAGCACGTATACCGGACGCCCCCCCGACGAGCCCGCCATGCTGGGCGTCGCTCTAAATGAAGTCTTTGTGCCATTGCTGCAGAAGCAGTTCCCAGAAATCGTCGACTTCTACCTCCCCCCGGAAGGCTGCTCTTATCGACTGGCTGCGGTAAGCATCCGCAAACAATACCCGGGGCATGCCAAACGCGTTATGCTGGGGATCTGGTCTTTCCTGCGTCAGTTCATGTATACCAAGTTGGTCATTGTGACCGACGATGACGTCGACGTACGCAACTGGCAAGACCTTATCTGGGCCTTAACCACTCGGATGGATCCCGCCCGTGATACGGTGATCATCCAAAACACACCTATCGATTACTTGGATTTCGCCTCACCCGTTGCAGGTCTTGGCTCCAAGATGGGATTCGATGCCACGAGCAAATGGCCCGGCGAGACTCAGCGCGTATGGGGGCGGGCAGTGGGCATGAGCAAGGAAGTGAAAGCCCGCATCGACGCGTTGTGGACAGAGTTGCAAATCCCTCTATCCTTCTGAGCGCTTGTGAATAAACCTGCTGCGCCTTCCGATAGCGGCGTTGGGTGGTGCTCGCTTCTCGCCTATCGAGCGGATAGATCTCGCGGCTTCGCGCCGACCGCCCTCAGTTCGGACCGCTCGCTATGGTTCCTTCACAATCTCTGAAGAAAAGCCGACAATGGCATTGGCAATCGCGGCCGTGCACCGCTATCGAAGTGGCGAGCGATGCTTCAATGCGCTTTAATGATCGGCTGCAAAAGCGGGCATGCGTGCACCGTGTGCCGTAGATTTTTGATTTTATGTGCGTAGTAAAAGTCAGAGACTGGAACATGAAAGCCGATATTCACCCAAAGTATGAGGAGATCACCGTCACGTGCAGCTGTGGCAACACGTTTACTACCCGCTCTACTCTAGGGCGCGATCTCCATCTGGATGTCTGCTCTGCGTGCCATCCCTTCTATACCGGCAAGCAGAAAATAATGGACACCGCGGGGCGAGTCGATAAGTTTCGACGTAAGTACAATCTGAAGTAAACGTAACGCGGCCGGGCAGGAAGAATTTGAGGTCTACGCCGAAGCGTATCCCAGTTACTAAAGGTAAACGCTGGGGCGCGCGGTACGCTATCTTGGGTTCGGGACTACTCTCGGCCGTCGTTTCGCAATGCCTTCCTGGCGCGCAGGCGTCTTGCGGACTCGATAGGACTCACGAAAAGGCGGTCGTAGAGTATGTTTACGATGGCGATACCATTCGCCTTACAGATGGACGCAAGGTGCGCCTGATTGGCATTGATACCCCTGAGCTCGGACATGATGGGAAACGGGATCAGCCGCTTGCCAAACAGGCAAAAAAAAGGCTTAAACAGCTCGCGAAGCCTGACCTAAAGGTTCGGCTAAGGTACGACGAGCAACGGCGAGATGGCTACGGGCGTACGCTCGCACACTTATTCTTGCTGGATGGTACCAACGTTCAGCGCGCCATGCTTTCCAGCGGTCTGGCCACCGTCATTGCCGTACCTCCCAATTTGTGGCAGCTCGAGTGTCATCTAAACTCGGAAGCCAAAGCGCAGACAGCGCGTCTTGGACTATGGTCCCTGCCCCGCTATCAACCTATTGACGCAAAATCCCTCACCGAGGATGACGGTGGCTTTCGTTTGATCACGGGCCGCGTGCGGCGCGTGGGGAAAAGCCGCAAGAGCGTTTGGTTGCATCTCGCTAAACGCGTGACGGTGCAAATCCCCCATAGCTACACTCACTATTTCACGCAGTACCCACCGACCCAGCTTACGGGACGACGCGTGCTAGCTCGCGGTTGGTTGACCTCCAGGCGCAACGGCCTGGGCATGACAATCCGCCATCCATCAGCTTTACGTGTCTTAGATTAACTTTTGCCTGTTCTATAACATTTGTAGTTAAGGTATGTAGGCCGGGCACGTCAGCTCGATCGCTCCTGTAGCAGCGCCAATACCGTTACACACGGCCTCACGTTGCTAAATTTCTTGTTAAAAAGGCTAAGCCGGGAACCATTGTGACTGGTAGCGGTCTTATTTTACGAGCGCTTTGCGCAGCGCTCCCCGCTCTTCCTCCCTGAGCGGGAACCCCTCCCGGCTTCCCCAGCCGGGTAATCACTGGCCCCGGCTTTCACCCTTCCCCCCCGATTGAGAAGCCGGGGCTCTTTTTGTGCCGACTTAATGGCATATCGTTAACGGTTTGGTGAGATTCGATGGTCGTGCGACGCTACCCGCCCGTTTCGCGCTGTTGCAAGACACTCTAATGGTGACAGCGCCCGCTGCCACCTAGAATATTAACTTCCTATAATATAGACTACATGAAAACTTCGGCACTGGTGAAATTAAATGCGTGCATGCAGGCGATATCGAAGACGCGCCTGCGGGGTCGATAGATGACGAGATGGGCGATCGTCTTTGTTGGATGTGTTCTGATGGCAAGCGCTGAAGAAACCGTTGCCCACGGTGACCCCAAAGCAGGAAAAGAGAAGGCCATAATTTGCGCAGGCTGTCATGGTGATAATGGTATTAGCATTAAGCCGCTGTGGCCTCGTCTTGCTGGACAGCACGCGGCATACTTAGCCTTACAGCTCAGAGCATTTCGCGACGGTACCCGCAAGAATGCCGTGATGGAGCCGATCGCAGCCGCCCTTAGCGATGCCGATATAGCCAATCTCGCAGCCTATTATGCCACTCAATTATGCCAATGATCGCCTCTGCCCATGAAGCATTGGCCGTTTCATAGCAAGTGGTCGGCTTTCGTAACAATGCACAGCTTAGGACCGGGCGAATGAACAACATAAACAAGATTATCACCAGCGCCTCACTGGCGATTTGCCTCACAGCAGCAGGTGCGGCGGAAAAGGAGGATAGCGCTGCTGCCGCGGCGGGTGATCCCGCAGCCGGACAGGCCAAATCAACAGCCTGTGTTGCCTGCCATGGTCAGAACGGTAATAGCACTAATCCAGCGTGGCCCAAAATTGCCGGCCAGCATGCGCAGTATATCGCGAAAGAGCTCAGAGATTTGAAAGCAGGAAAGAGCCGCAGTAATCCCTTGATGACACCCATCGTGGCAGGGCTTGATGAACAAGATATGCAAGACCTGGCAGCCTATTTTGCGGCCCAACAGATGCAACCCGGGTACGCCAATGAAGAGTCGGTCGATCTAGGCGAGAAAATATACCGCAGCGGCAATTTCGAGTCCGGATTTGCCGCCTGTATGGGTTGCCATGGTCCTGCCGGAAGCGGCAATCCCCTCGGTCGAATCCCGAGACTCTCCGGCCAGCATGCCGAATATACGGCCACACAGCTAAAGGCGTTTCGCTCGAGAGAACGAGCAAACGATCCCTACAGCATCATGCGAGATGTGGCAAAACGTATGACCGACGAGGAAATTCGCGCGGTTTCCGAGTACATGTCGGGCCTTTACTAAGGCTGAGAGGCTGTTTAAAAAACGGCTGCGCTTGTCATAGAGCGCTGTGCGGCGGCGACTCTGTTGACGCAGTAGCTCGCGGATCCAGGAGTTTAATGTTCGGCACAGCGCTGTCTGCCTTTAAAATGACGATGCCGTTCTTGCTGAACCAGAAATTCATTCAGGTTACCTGACGGCAAACATCGGCAAGATTTGGATTATGAAAAGACTGAGTTTTTGCGCCAATAGGCTTATCGGTGTGCTCATACTGGTTGCCGCGTCGGTTAGTCCGGCACAAAGCGAAAGCATTGACGTAGCTGGCCGTTACGAGCACATCGATCCTCCGGTGACGACGGAATCAGAATCACCCGACCAGGTGGAGGTGATCGAGCTATTTTGGTACGGCTGCCCGCACTGTTTCGATTTTGAGCCCTTCGTTTCTCGCTGGCAGAAAAATAAGCCCGAGTATGTGAATTTTCGACGCATGCCAGCGATATTCCGGGAAAGTTGGGAACCTCATGCCCGGGTGTATTACACGGCGCAAATATTGGGGGTCGTCGATCAGATACACTTGCCCTTATTCGAAGCAATGCACGCGCACAAGCGCCAGCTCATGACAAAAGAAGAATTAATGGCGTTCATTGCCGAACAAGGCATAGATGAGGCGACGTTCAGCCGTACTTACGATTCTTTTGCCGTGGATTCACTGATTAACCGCGCCAAAGTGATGCAAGCTCGTTACGGCATCATGGGTGTACCGGCAATGGTGGTTAACGGCAAGTATCGCACTTCCGGAAGCGAGGCTGGCAGCCTGAAGAATGTCATTCCTGTCGTGGAGGTTCTTGTTGGGCGGGAATATAGCGAGATGGTGTCCGAGCCCTCCTCGCAAACAAAATGAAGCCCTATCGCCCCAAGCGAGCTCACCCAAGGCGTTACTCGATCGGCGTATCCAGCAGATTGCCCCATTCGGACCACCCGCCCGCGTAACCGCGAACCCGTGGGTAATCTAGGACGTTCAGTACAACGTAGGTATGGGATGAACGGTGGTGCGTTTGGCAGTAGACAATCACCTCACGCTCCGCCGTAACACCTCGCTCCTCAAGCAATGCGCGTAACTCCGGTTTAGACTTGAGCCGTAAATTGCGGCTCCTGTCCATGGCGAGCACCCAATCCATATTTGCCGCGCCGGGAATGTGCCCCGCACGTGCGGCGTAGCGTGCGATGCCATCGAATTCCTCCGGTGTCCGGGTATCTAATAGAACGACGTCGGGATTATCAAGGTTCCTTAGAATATAGTCCTTGTCGGCATAGCCGTGTTGCGTGCAGGACGCCTCATACCGCGAAGGTGAGCGCCGCACAATGCTGGTCTCAAGGGGATAACCTTCATTCGCCCAAGCGTGGATGCCACCATTTAACAGTGAGAAGCGCCTATGGCCGATGACATCAAGAGTCCAAAGAAGCCGACCCGCCTTTCCGCCTCCTTCGTCATCATATGCCACAACATGCATGTGGGGAGTCAAGCCAACAGAAGACAATACTTGGCTCAGGTGCCCGCTGTTCGGTAGTAATCCCCCAATGGGCCACCGACTAGCCAACAATACGCTATAGTCCAGAGGCACGGCGCCGGGGATGTGTCCCATACGCTGGATGCTGGGTCCTGATAGATCAACGACAAGAAGGGAAGGTTCGCCCAAACGCGTATAAAGTTCTTCAGGCTCGAGCAAGAGAGGGAACAAAAGCAGCCCCTACCTAAGAAGCTGTCCTAACCACAACGCTTGCCATAGCGGCGGTGCGCGGTGGCATCTATCTTCTATGAGCGATCGTATCATCATGGAAAAGGCTGAGATCACCAAACATTAACCCTCGACACTCAACGAGACAGCGTCATCGGCTGATCCACTTCCGCATGGCCGTCTCTTGCCTCTTCACCCGTCTCAGGCATCCGCCGAGCGTTCTTAAGCATGGGAGACAGTTCCTCATTGCTCTTGAGGTACACATACTCTGCCTCCGGCCCCCACCCAGACGAGTCCCGACGCGTATCCCAGGTCCTTCCCAAAATAAGGTGCTTAATCCGGTAGAGAGGCGCCGTCAAAGAGATCTCGTCCTCTGCCTGCCCCACCATCTGGATGCAGGTTTCTTCGGAGGCCGGCGGCGCTAGCTTTGAAACCACTAACAATTCCTGATCGGTGCTGTAAACAGCCTCGATCTCAATCGCCCAGCAGGGACTCGGCGTCTGTACGGATACCCGCAGGGTCTGGAGCTCACTTCCCGTTGACGCCGTCATTTCGTCAGCAACGGCACCAGCCGCCAACAGTGCTGTGGTGAAAAAAACTCTTTGATGAGATGAGATCATGTTTACTTTCTCACCGGCCGCAGCGAGCCTTCAAAACCCTCCGCAACCCGTTTTCACATCATGGCTTACGCGACACGAGGGGCGAGCCTAGAACCGCGCTCCCCGCAACTCCGTTTGTGTGACCGATTCCCAAGACTATTGCAGTGTTCAGTGCTTCGCAAGCTTTCTCCCAAAGAGAAATTTGTATTGCTATCAAGCAACATGCTTGCGTTGCGCGGTCGTCCCGCGCCGGGGCAAAGACGAAAGTTTGCAGTCGTTCAAAATTATTCCTGACGATTCTGTCTCGCCACCGTGCGCCTCCGGCGCGCGCGATCATCGCTAAGAATAGCTTTTGAGCAAGCGTTGAGGGCTGATCAATCAGCGCATTTGAGCACGATAGAGATTCGTGAGGTGAGGTTCAAGCACCGACCATGGTATCTGCTCCATCGCCCGCAGCAGGTTTCGATAGTAATCTAGCCTCGTTGGAACGGGATCCATCAGCGCACGCTGCTCTGCTATCACTCTTATGTAGCTGTCCGAGAAGCGTTGATAGCGGGCACCCCAAAGCACAAGTTACCGATACCATTCATAGGGCCGTAAGGCATTATTGATATAGCTGGGATCCGCTATATAGGTGAGAGCTGGTCATAAATCATGCTGCTCGTAAAAGTGCTTTGATTTCGATACCTATCGGCAGGCGGTGTTCATGCTGATAGAGCAGCATAAGTTGATATAAGAAGATGGCACCTAGGGCGAGCAGTTGGCAGCGCTGCAAACCCTTCACTGGCATCTGTCCGCCCCATTCAAAGATATTATTGAACAAACCGTTGAACGGTTCGATGGCCTGGGAGCACCGCTTGTGGAAAAGGCGTCGAACCTCCACGCTGCCATCGCGATGCGGATACGCTCCCCGTCGGGTGGCCACCAGTTCCCGATTGTGCCGGGCGCATTCGGCGCGCAGCGCCGTGCTGTCAACCGCGACCCCCCGGCCTTGCTGTTCCCAGGGTTGCAGGACCCCAACCAGATAACGCCCGAAAGCGCCGATCAGGTTCGGCAGGTTCGCCGGCAGTCTCTGCAGGCGCCGCTCTCAGGTGCACCGGCTGGGGAATCGGCCTTGTTCGCGAGCCAAACCGCGCAGTGGGCAAGCCATGGGATCCGACGGCTGGAGAAACGCTAGCAAGGACCAAGCCGTGTACAACCGCCAAATGATCATGATCATCAGCGCTTTCAGAATGAGTCGGTCCGAGTAGGTCTTCTGCCGTCCACCTTGTCGTCGCACCGGAGCGGGTGGCAGGCGAGAAGAATTTTCTTGGTCATGATGAACTCCTTCTGCGTGTCGTAACTTGAGTGTCGACCAAAGTCTTCACTGCATGATCGGGACGGCCACGGCACAGCGGCCAGACCTTAAGCAGGGAAAATAGCAGCTCGTATGCCAACAAGATTCATATCGCAACTGATTGCTTTGATTATAAATATCAACAGCTTTGGATGATCAACCACTCTCTGATGTCTCCAGAAAGCAACATGAGTGGGGGCAACACTTGCTACATGATTGTTTTTTGAGCAATCGCGAGTGTAGCCTGGCGCAAACAGGACAGATACGGACTGCACTGTTTTGGATTACCGATGGGGTTACTGCTACCGCGCGCTATGTCCGTTCGGTCCTCGCCAGAATGTAAACGCGTGCCCTATGAGACGAAATGGAATCTTGGTCGTACACGATCCGAAACTACGTCAATAACCGACTCATGGCTCGCCTCGCTAAAACGACTTCGTCGTGGCAGCCTGGCTCAGAGCCCCGCGCCCCAGCGGTATTGCCAAGCGACGCCGACGGTATTGAAGTTGGTTCCGCTGCGGGCCGTGACTCCCGAGTTGAAATAGAGCTTGATCGAGTTGTGCCGGCCAAGCGCCTGGGCGAGCGTCGCCCCCCAGCGCGAGTTCTTCTGCACGTCGTTGTCCGGCTGGCCGTTGACCAAGGTGCGCCCGCCACTGTAATAGGTCGCATCGAGCGCCGCCCACAGGCTCGGTCTGAAGTTGTAGATCACGTGTGCCTGCACGCCGTAGAGCGGCTCCTGCTGGCGGACATTGCTTCCCAGGAACTGGTCGTTATCGGTAAAGAAAGTAACGCCCGCCGCCGCCTCGAGCGTCTATCGTCCTAGGGCCTTGGAGATCCCGACCTCCGGGTGTAACGACCAGCGGTTGGTGCCGATATTGATGAGCTTCTGGGGATCGTATTGGCCCGTGGGCGCGGTTGCCAAGAGGGTAACGCCGACGATCGTATCCTGCCGGTAGCCACGAAACTCCTGCAGCGAGAGTGCCGGCGCTCCGTACAAATTAAGCGACAACCGCAGGGCGATATCCCCGAGCCCCGAGCGCTCGACCTTCCGCGACTGTCCCAGCACCTCACCACTCGCCGAAAGATGGGCGTAGGGCGCGACCAGTGCGATCTTCCCGGACTGGCCCCAGAAATCAAGGACGCGCACATAGTTGACGGCAACGGTGTGGACCTCGGCGTCGACGTCCTTGATCGGCAGCGATGGGTCGACCAGGGCGTGCCCCACAGGTACCCGTAGCCCGACTTCCGCAACTCAACCCCGATCTTGCCAATTTCATGGCGGGCGGGGTTTTTAAGGGGCTGAAATTACTGCCCTCGAT
>JBAPTW010000386.1:0-2726 GCA_049282355.1 Gammaproteobacteria bacterium
TGATGGCATATTCCGCTCTCTCGTTGTCAGGGTCGGCGAAAATACTCACCACACCATAAATTTCGGTCTGACCGGCGATCCCCGGATCCGTCAGGATCAAGGCCATTTCGCGATCGTAATCGATCTGTGTAAAGCGAGCGGCAGTGATATGGGAAAGCGTTTTCATCGGCACGAAAAACCGCAGGCGGATCTCTTCGGGGGAGAGTTGACTGAAGGTCGCCTGCAGCGACGGCTCGTCCTCGGGTCGGATCGGGCGCAGCAACAGTGTGCGACCATCACCAAGGGGCACATTCTTCTCCAGCTCATTGGGATAGGGCCTTATGGCCAAACGTTCGGCACCGGCCACTTCCGGCTTCGCCACGCCAATCCGAGCATCCAGAGCGAGCACGCCAAACTCATCGGCCAGCAACGGATTGATATCAAGCTCGACGATCTCCGAATGGTCGATTGCCGCTTGAGCGATCTTGATCAACGACAGCGCGATGGCCCCGAGATCCACACTCGGTATACCGCGATAACCTTTGAGCAACCGATAGATGCGGGTCCGCGACATCATTTCCAGCGCCAGATGCATATTCAGGGCGGGTAATCCCAGCGCTTTATCATTGACCACCTCTACCTCGGTACCGCCATGACCAAACAGCATCACAGGTCCAAATTGGGGATCCAGCGCGATGCCGACGATGAGCTCATAGGCGCTCGGTCGGCGCACCATGGGCACCACCGTAAAGCCGAAGAGCCGCGCCTCGGGATGATTCTTGGTAAAGGTCGCCTGCAATAACTCTGTCGCATCCCGAACCGCTGCTGGGCCAGCAAGATCGAGCACGACACCGCCCGCATCGGACTTATGCGTCATGTCGGGAGAGAGGATCTTTAGCGCCACGGAACCACCAATCTCTGCCGCGATCGCCGCCGCTTCCCAGGGAGCTCTTGCGACCCGAGGGGCAATAACCGGCACGCCGTAGGCCGCCAGAACTTCCTTGGCTTCGGTTTCCAGCAGCCAGTCACGCCCCTCAGCGAGAGCGCGGGTAATGGGAGCACGAGCCCGCTCCAGATCGGGAGTGAAGGCTTCCGGCGCTGACGGTGGCGTCTCCATCAATGCCTCCTGGTTACGCCGGTAATCGACGATGTGCATAAACGCCGCCACCGCCTGCTCCGGCGTGTGATAAGTCGCGATGCCATGGCGCGCCAAGAGCTGGCCTGCCTGTCTTTGGGCGTCACCCCCCACCCAGCTCGTTAATAGGATCGGCCGGCGCTGTTCTCCCCAGGCATCGATGACCGCCTGAGCCGACTCGATGCCAGCCGCCACCGCCGTCGGACAATTGAGCACCAGCACGGCATCCACGCCCCGGTCCTTCATCAACTCCCTCAGGGCGTCGGCATAGCGGCTGGGAGGCGCATCACCGACAATGTCGATTGGATTTCCTCGCGACCAGGTCTTTGGCAGGATTTCATCGAGCTTGGCCAAGGTCTCTTGCGATAGCTCCGCCAAATGACCCCCTCGCCCAATAAGAGCATCGGTGGCCAGCACACCCATACCGCCGCCATTAGTCAGGATCGCCAATCGATCGCCCTGGGGTGCACGTGTCATCGCCAGGGTCTCAACCGCTGCAAACAGATCTTCGAGGCCTGGTACCCGCAACATACCGCAGCGCCTGAAAACGGCGTCATAAACCGCGTCATTGCCGGCCAAGGCGCCGGTGTGCGAGGCTACGGCGCGGGCGGCTTCCGCGTAGCGCCCGCCTTTGACCACAATTACTGGTTTCATTCTGGCCGCCGCGCGCGCCGCCGACATGAACTTGCGCGGATGCGCTACCTGTTCGATGTAGAGCAAAATGGCATGTGTCTTCGCGTCGTTTGCCAGGTAATCGAGCATGTCTGCGAAGTCCACGTCACTCATATCCCCCAGCGATACCAAGTAAGAAAAACCGATCCGTCCGCCCCGTGCCCAGTCCAGCACCGAGGTCACCATGGCGCCAGACTGGGCCACGAAAGCCAGCCGTCCCGGTATCGGGTTGCCGGGGGCAAAGCTTGCGTTCAAGCCAACCTCGGGTACCATGAGGCCTAAGCAATTCGGGCCAAGGATACGCAGCAGGTGCGGCTTAGCGGCGTCGAGCGCTGCTTGCCTCAGTGCCTTTCCGTGCGGCTCGCCTCCTTCGCCGAAACCGGCGCTGATGATGACCGCGGCTCGCGTACCGCGGGCACCGAGCTCTTCAATGAGGGGTGGGACAATCTCTGCGGGGGTGCTGATAATTGCAAGTTCCGGCGTTTCCGGAAGGCTCGCCACGTCAGGGTAAGTGATAACCCTTTCAATGACCCGATATTTTGGATTCACGGGCATGACCGGCCCATCAAATCCCGCGCTAAAGAGATTCTGTGCCAGGGTCGCCCCAATGGACATTGGTTGCTTACTGGCTCCGATAAGCGCGATCGATTTTGGCTTGAATAGATACTTTAGATTGCGAATTGTCATACTGCGTCTCCTTAACGAAGTGCCCGCGATGGGCCGCGCCCCCTAAGAACCGAATTACGGATCCCGACGATGTCACAGCCCATCATCTCGAAGGTCTTACGGCCAGCCGACCTGACCCCGAACCTGATGGATTATACGAGCCTGCGCGCTAGGTTCTCCTGGGAGGCGGCCAGGGCCAGCTTCGCCGGACTGCCCCAGAACCGTGGGCTGAATATGGCCTACGAGGCCGTTGATCGGCATGTCATGGAAGGCA
>JBAPTW010000387.1:0-2571 GCA_049282355.1 Gammaproteobacteria bacterium
GTTACTGAGCACTAAAGAGGGCCAAGAAAAGTAACCAATAGGGTCGAAGAACAACCCAAAGACGAGAGGGAGGGGGGCGGCTCATGACCTATCGCATCGGCTTTTGGAATCTCGAAAATCTCTTTGCGCCGGAGAACTTCCTGGACCGGGAGCCGTGGATCGCCAACGCCGTCGGCTCCGATTTGAGCGGATGGACCGAGGCGCTGTTTCGGCGCAAGGTTGCCCAGCTGGCCAGTGTCATGATACAGCTTGCCAACAATGCTGGACCCGACATCCTCGGCGTTTGCGAGGTGGAAAACCGTTTTGTGCTGGACGCCCTGGTTGCGGAGGCCAACGCAGCCTTGCCGGCGCGCAATTACGGCGTCGTGCATGCCGACAGCACTCAGGACCACCGCGGTATCGATACCGCATTCATCTTCGATCAGAATCGCTTCACGGTCGATCCGATCACCGTCTTTTCGCATTTCGTGATGCGTCGCACTGGAACGCGGGATATCACCCAAGCCACGTTTCGAGCCGATACCGGTCACGAGCTCATCGCCTTGTGCAATCACTGGCCCTCTCGAAGCGGGGGTGTGGTGGAGTCGGCGGGATTTCGGGCCACCGCCGGCGAAACGTTAAGCTACTGGCACGAACGCATCCGTGAGGTACGCGGCACTGATATCCCCATCATTGCTTTGGGTGACTTCAACGACGATCCGTTCGATGCTGCCGTTCGCTATAACGCCCGGGCCTGGCGGGAGCGGGGTGATGTCGAACGGTCTCGGTCAGCCAAGCTCTATAACCTCGCCTGGCATTATCTTCGCCAGCCGGTGGTCGATCATCGCGGCGGCCCGCGCGTCATCGAGGGCACGCTTTATTACCGCAATGACGGGAATGTCTTTGATCAGCTGTTGGCCAACCGCTCCCTCCTCCTCGGTGAACGGGGGCTGAGGGTGGAGGAGAGCAGCGCCCACATTGATGCCCTTCCTTCAATGGTTGATCATCGAGCGAACTTTGGGCCGATTCGATTTGGCCTGCCGAAAGGCGATGCGGCAGCGAACGTCAACCCGGATGGCTTTAGCGATCACTTTCCTGTTTCCGTGACCGTGGTGGAGAGCGGGTAACGGCGCAGGGCGGTGGCCTCCGAGGGGCAGCTCAAGCAAGGCGCAGCCGAGCACGGGGTCAGAAAGCCGAGGTTGCAGCGAGGGCGTGCGTGGAGGCCCATCTCGGAACGCCCTCGCGAGTCTTTTTCTGTGTCCTCGCGGTTTCCGGCGCCCTCCCCACCTTGAGCCTTCACCGCAAGATCCGTCCGCGCGAGGTGCTCAAGTCGCGACGATGTGATCTGACTCTCGCGTCCTATCCAGAAGCCAGGCCCCTCCTCCTGCCACGAATCCCTAGAGTGGGGCCGTTTTGAGGCGGGCGAGCCGAGTGGAGTTCTTCGACGCTTTGGCAAAGTCGGCGATCACACCCGTGGTGCGCTCCTAGTCGAGCTTCTCCCGCGTGCCCCCGCAGCTGTGATCGGGCGCGCCGAGGCCTATGACCTATTGAGGGGGTGTGGCGAGAATCGGAAACGTCAGTGTGGTGGAGGGGGTCCTGCTGGTGGAGATAATCGAGCATTGGCCGATCTCCCTCAGGTTCTTGCGCGCAGGACAAATCACCTGATGAATGGCCGTCGACGACTACCGTTTGCCTTATTGCTATTGGCCGCTTTGCTCTTCGCCTGCAGTGGGGGGCCACACTTGCCACGCCTTGTTGCGAGCGATGTGGTGCTCGCCTTCGGCGACAGCCTTACCTACGGCGTCGGTGCGCACCGAAATCAGGCTTACCCGGCGGTCTTGCAAACGCTGCTTGGAAGGCCGGTCATCAACGCCGGGGTACCTGGAGAGACCACGGCCGAAGGTCTAAAGCGCCTGCCGCAGACGCTTGATAAGCATCAGCCGAAAATTCTGCTGCTCTGTCTCGGAGGCAACGATTTGCTGCGAGGACGCCCGAGAACAGAGATAACCCAAAACCTACGCACGATGGTCGCACTGTCTCGAGAACGAAATGTTGCTGTGGTGCTCGTCGGCGTGCCCGAACCGAGACTGTTCGGCGGCACAGCCGAGTTCTATGAGCAGATCGCCGAGGAATTCGGGCTACCCTATGAAAGCGGGATCATGAACGAAGTGCTAAGAAGCTGTTTGGAAAGTCGCCGGTTGAGGGTTTAATCTAAAGTTTTTCCTCGGGAGTGGTCGGCATGCGCAAAAAACCGTCGGAAACGCTACCCCAGTAACCTCAGCGACGGGGCCTGGAACGCCATCCGGCCCCTGCTGCCCGAATTCCTTCTGGGGCGCCCGCGCACATTGAGCCTGCGCCAAGTTCTTAATGCGATCTTCTACGTCCTCAAGACCGGCTGTCAGTGGCGCCAACTGCCGCGGGAGTTTCCGCCGTGGACTGGCGTGTACTACTACTTTCGCCGCTGGCGGCGCGATGGCACCTGGGCGCGCATCCACGACACCTTGCGGGCACGGCTGCGCCGCAAGCTTGGGCGTCACAAGCACCCCACCGCGGGCTGTTTGGACAGCCAAAGTGTCAAGGGAACCGCCACAC
>JBAPTW010000388.1:0-1825 GCA_049282355.1 Gammaproteobacteria bacterium
TCGCCTGGCTGCACGCGCGGCTCGACACTCGGCCCAAATACTATACCTTCGATCCGTATCGTCGGGATCCCTGCCGATAATCGCATTCAGGGAACCTAGCCCCAATACGGTTCACTTAACGATTTCCACATGATCAGCATAGTCGCGAACCCGAGGGGTCGGAGGTTTTTTGACGCGATGGCGGATTGGGAACTTGCCGACCTTTCGCTTGACGGCGCGAGGGTTTGAGCGTCCGCGGCTGGAACTGACGGCTTCCTCCAGGATTTCAACCATGACGGCGTCATGAAAGGCCGCCCGCTCCCGAGGGGGGAATCGCGGCGTACAGCGGAAGCTTCCGGCGGACGACCCGCACGGCATGCAGGAAGGACAGCCTGTCCGGGTCACGCTCGGCCTTCAAGGCGGCTTCGTGCATCAGGCTGCGGACGGCGAAATGGGCCAGAAGGAAGCCGAAGAACTCCTGGCGCACCAGGGCCGGGGTCCTGGAGCGCAGAACCGTGTTCCGGCCCTTGAGGTGGGTCTTCACTTCGCCGATCGCCGTCTCGATTTCCCAGCGTTCGTGATAGAGCGCCGCCAGTTCCGCTGCCGGCGCGCTGTGCGGATCGGTGATGGTGGTGACCAAGCGATAGAGTTCTTCCGTCCCCTCGATGCCCTTGAGCCGATATTCCACCACTCGGACCAAGCAGCCCCGCGGGGAGGTGGGGGCGATCGTGGCGGCGGTCCTTTTCGCTCGCATACAGCTTGCTCAGGTAAGAGCCGTCTTCCAGGCGCTCGATGCACGGAAGCACCTGGTTGCGCCGTACCCGCCACAGGAGCGCGGCACCGGTCTTTGCCGCCTGGCACCAAAGCTCGAAGCCGACGTAGCCCCGGTCGGCCAGACACAGCATGTCCGGCGTCAAGTGCTTGACCACGCTCCGGGCCAGGGTGGTCTCGCCAGTGCCGTAATCGCCGATTTCGGCACCGAACAAGACATGGGTGCCGCTCTCCACCAGGGTGACGAACCGAAGTTGCGGATAGCCGCTCTTGCCGCGCGAGGCCCCCGGACGGCCGAATTCACCGGCATTCTCCGGGGTATCGGCAACGTCCCAGGTGCTACCGTCGATGCTGACCAAGCGCCAGCCCCGATACCACGCCCCTTTGGTTCGCGCATCAGCAATCGGGGTGGCCACCTGGCGATAAAGCGCCCGCACCGGTTCCTCGCCAAGGCGCGTCCGGGCCTGGGATATCCCGGACTTGCCACTCACCCGCACATCCTTTTCCGGGCGAGCCAACCATCGCAGCCCTTCCATGAGGCAGCGCAGAACCTCGGTCATCGAGGCTTCGGCATAGAATGCCAACGCGATGGCATAGTAGACCATCACCCGCGCCGGAAGACTACGTTGCCTTTGGCTCTGTCGGCCCGTTTCTTCCAGGATCCGGTCGATGGTCTTCGCCGGAAACGTCTTGGTGACGACACCGAGGCTGATGTGATCGGTAATCCGAGGGCCTTTCGGCAGTTCCCCTGGCGTCCGAGGCATGACAGATCCTCATGATTCATTCAGAATCAAGGGACTATATCATGCTAAAGATGTTAAGTGAACCGTATTGGGGCTAGCCCTCGGTTCCGCTCGGCCAAACGCGCCGGGCCAGAAATTCCCCGATTTTCCGGTCATGTGTGGTGATGTGATGCATCAGCCAGTGCTCGAGATAGCGGGTGACGGCGACGGCTTCGATCTTCTCCGTTCCCCTGACCAGCTTTGCCAGGAACCTCTCCGCATCGCGCATCAGCTTGATGTGCTGGACCTTGTGTTGGTCGTGGTCGCCGTAGCCGATATCCACCATAAGGCGT
>JBAPTW010000389.1:0-2216 GCA_049282355.1 Gammaproteobacteria bacterium
TCGCGGCCTGGCTTGTGGAGAGCCCCTTGAGCGCCGCGTACCACATCACGTAACCCAATCCCGAGGCCAACGCCCCCGAGGCGACCGCGAGCCAGACGCCACGGGCCGAGAGATCGAAATCGGCCCACAGCGCCACACTCGCGATGAGCGCAAAGGGGACCGCGCGACCGAAGTTGGCGGCGGTCGCCCGTGCCGGATCCCGATTTCCACGCCCGCGCAAGGAATACACCCCCCAGGCGATGCCCGCGAGGGCCATGAGCACCGCACCCAGTGGCTCCGGCGCGCTAAGACCCGGGAAGACGAGGCACACCAAACCGGCAAAAGCCGTGACCAATCCAAGCCACTCCAGCGTATGCGGACGTTCGCCCCCTTTGAGGCCCGCGGCGATCATGGTGACCTGCACCGCGCCAAACAAGATGAGTGCACCGGTCCCCGCCTCCAAAGTGAAATAGGCAAAGGAGAAGGCGATGGCGTACACGAAGAGCATCGCCGCCGAGACCCAACTCCCCCCGTGCGCCGCCTCGCGGGGACGACCGAGCCAGGCGATGATCGCCCACAACGCGGCCGCACCGGCCAGCAATCGCAGGCTGGTGTAGCTCGCCGCGTCGATCTCACCGCCCCGCAGTGCCAATCGACACAGCAGAGAATTGGCGGCAAATGCCACCAGCGCCAAGGCAGTCAGGCTCGCGGTGCGCAGCCCTCTGCCATCGCCTCGGAACGACACTGCGAACACGGTCCTGCTGACCAGCCCGTCAGGCAGCAGGCCTGATATTTTGATTCAGATGAAAAAGGTTCTGCGGGTCGTATTTCTGCTTCACCCGCGCCAACCTCTCATAGTTTGGTCCGTAGGCCTCTCCGATTCGATCGGTTTCTTCCTCGGTCATGAAGTTCACGTAGACGCCGCCCATGGCATAGGGTTTGGCCGCTTCGAAGAAGGCGCGTGACCAAGACACGCACTCAGCATCCTGCTTGGGGTTATCCCACCGGCCGTGCACATTTAGCACGAACTTGGCATCCCGGTGGGCGTAGGCAGTGGCATCGGGTGCGATTCGACTGGCCTCACCCCCCAGCAGGGCGACAAAGATCTCGCACTGCGGCGACGGGAGCCGACCCGCATAATCGATAATGGTATCGATGGTCCCGTCGCCGAGCGCAGCGAAATTGTGGGATTTCCAGTAATTGCGCGCGCCGGGTGTCAACAGCGGATCAAAGCCTTGTTGCCAATCGACAAACGGCATCGGACCAATATGTTCGCCGTGGGCCTCGCCGAAATGGCGAACGGGTTCGATCAGACGCTGACCTTCCGCCCTATCGCCCGTGTGCACCAAGGCCAAGACCACTACCTCCCTGCCGTGCACCGCCTGGGGAAGAAACGGCAGGGGTGGCGCCTTGCGAAGCACTGCCCAGACGCAAACATCATCGGGAAGCGTATCCACATATTCTCGGTACTGCTTCAGAACCGACTCCGCCTGCTCGAACGGGTAGACCACGAGCCCGGCCAGGACTTGCGGACCGACCGGATGCAGCTTGAATTCAAACTGGGTCACAATGCCGAAGTTACCGCCACCGCCGCGGATCGCCCAGAAGAGATCCTCGTTTTGCTCCGCGCTCGTTCGCAGCCGCTTGCCTTCGGCCGTCACCATCTCCGCCGCCAGCAGATTGTCCACGGTCATGCCGAGCTTGCGCGTCAGCCAGCCAAAGCCCCCTCCTAAGGTCAATCCGGCGACCCCCGTCGTCGAATTGATGCCAAGGGAAGTCGCCAGGCCGAAGGCCTGCGATTCATGATCCACATCCCCGAGGGTCGCTTCGGGCTCCACATAGGCCCGACGGGCATCCGGATTGACGCGCACCGACGTCATCCCCGAGAGGTCGATGGTCAGCCCCCCGTCGCAGAGGGCATTCCCCGCGATGTTGTGTCCACCACTGCGGACCGACACCACCAGATCGTGGTCCTTGGCCACCTGCACCGCGTACATGACATCGGCGACGCCCGAGCAGCGGGCGATGGCGCCTGGCCGCTTGTCGATCATGGGGGTGTAAGCCTATTCCTTTCAAGGTGTAAAAAAGTATTAGTATAATCAATAAGTTGTGATTTAGTCTTTGGGTGTAGGCCAAGAGCGGCTGATGGCAGCTATAGACGCCATCAACTCACGCTACGGGCGGGGAACCGCCCGCTTCCTGGCCGAGGGGACGGAGCAACCTGGCGGATGAAACGG
>JBAPTW010000390.1:0-9737 GCA_049282355.1 Gammaproteobacteria bacterium
CATCACCAGTCAAGGGGTAAAACCGTGCTCGGAATCTGTAGGCAGTCAATCGCCTTGCCACAAGGGTGTGTTCAGCAGGGATGCTGGACTCAAGTCTACAAGGATGTATTCACGACGTCCCTTGAGGAAAGGCGGTTGACTGCCACCTCAGCCGAAACGATGACCATGGCCGAAGCAGCTCATTCACTGACCAAACCATGCTGGCAATTACCTTTGCGCTGATCCTGGCGGCCGGTGCCTATTGGCTGTGGGCCAATAACATGCAGTTCCGCGAAAGGGCGGTTCACGCCAGCGGTGCTGCCTGTCGGGATCTGGGCATGCAGCTGCTGGATCAGACGGTGGCTCTGCGTCGATGGCGGGTGCAAAGAACTGCCAATGGTCGGTTTCAGGCGCAGCGCGTCTACATTTTTGAGTACAGCGCAGACGGATTGAGTCGTTGTGTGGGCAGGGTGGTGTTTTCTGGGGAGCGACTTGATTACATTTGTTTTGAGCAGTCCGGGCGCCCGATGATTTTTCACTGTGGTAGAGTCTTTGAGGACGCGCGCCAACGGCACGCGGCGGTTGAGAAGTGATGCCCAGGCACCCACCTGGTGTAGATGAGGCAAGAAAACTTAAGATAGGCAACCGGCGGCGATATTCAGTCCTAGCACATCGACGGGCAATGGTAGGCTTATTCCCCGGTTGCCAAAGCCCTCTGCCTGCGACCAGTGGTCAAGTTCTCACCACAAGCTGTCACAAGCCTGCAAAAATGCCCGCACTGGCGTCAGATTGGTGAGTTATCCACAGGGTTATCCACAGTTTCTGTGGACAAACATCGTTTCATCCCTCGGCGGTGGCACTCCCCGTCGGATCGCGGGCGGCATCGCTCACTACTATCAGGGGGTGCAGCAGGTTTATTCATAACCTCGCATCGAAGGAGGACCATGTCTCAATCCGCCATCTCCGTGGATCATCGAGGGTCTATGAGCGTTGCCACCGTAACCGCAACGAAACAGCAGCTCGATGCCTTGCGCAATGCGCTTCTCAAAGAGGAGTTTGTATTAAAGGCGCAGAGCCGACACCACATGGAGTTTTATAGAAGACCCCGGGTATTTCAGGACGACTGGCCGATGATGCTGCGGATCGAGCAGCGAGACAGGGAGCTCGAGGTTCAATGCTGGATGTTTATTCCTTGGAGCTGGCTAGGGATCTTTGCCCTGTTCATCGTGATATTCCTACCGGTTGCCGGCGCCTCGGGGGTGCCGCCTCTGCTGCTGTTGGGGCTGGGACTGGCGGTAGTTGCGTTTGCCATCGTCAAACGCAAATTCGATCTCTCACCCGATGCCCGGTGGCAGAGCCGCCCCAGGAAGCGTTGGAATGAAATCTTAGAGCGTCTACTCGCTCACGCTTTCGGGATGATCGCCGCAAAACGGTGACGGGCACTCGGTCCTTGACCGTTAAGGCCTACGCCGACAGCGATCCGCTCTTTAATTATCTTTATGCGTCGGGGGCTTTGGAGGAGCGCTCGTGCCCGGCACCCAAGGCGGCTACAAACACGCCGAGAACGGCGATGGCGGCTCCCGCCACAAAAACCGAGGATTGATAGGCCGGAGGTAATTGCGGGCCCAGGATGCGAGCAATGGCGACTCCTGTCAACGCCACTGCCACACCCAGGACCCACCAGATAGGCCGTCGGCCGAACGACATCCCTATTAGCCTTGCATCTGGCCCACGACGGCGATCAGAATGCTTGCAAAAATCGCCGAGGTAATCACGCCGCTGATGCTTGCGCCAAGCGCCTGAGGCAGGACGATGGCATCGGGTGTTTCCGAAGAGACTAATTTCTGCGCGACCTTAGCGGTGGTCGGCACACAGCTAACGCCGGCAATGCCAATGACGGGGTTGTACTTCTTACCCGTGGCGAAATATAGAACATAGCCTCCGAGAAGGCCGCCAATACCGGAAAAGGTGAGAGCCAGGATGCCCAGTACCAGCAACAGTAGGACGCGCTGATCGAGTATCGTATTGGCTTCCACCAACACGCCGAGCAACAGACCGAGAAAGAACGTGGCGCTATAGAGGATCGGACCGCCGAATGTTTCGGCGTAATGCCCCAGATCGCTTTCGCGAATGATGACCCCGAGGAACAGCGACAGAAAAAGCGGCGCGGCCACCGGGAAGAGCAGTGAAAGTACCGTGCACGCGATCACCGCGAAGACCACCTTCTCTCCAGAGGTAATCTCTGGTGCCTTTTCTACCGGCATTTTGAGGCCAATGAGGCGCTTCGGCACCAGCATGCGAATGAGATAGGGGTATCCCCCATAGGTCAGCCCGAGATAAAGATACGCCACCACCGTAATGGGCACAAACAGCTCGGGGGAAAGGATGAGAGAGGCGAACAGTACCATGGGTCCGTCGGCCCCGCCGATGGTGGCAACGGCGGCCGAGTTGTTGAGGGAGAAGCCTAGCGCTTGAGCCAAAGGAAAAACCACGACCGTGCCGAGTTCTGCACACAGCGCGATGAACATGCTCTGAAACGGTCGAGCCATAACGAAGCCGACATCTAAGAGCACGCCGACACCCATGAGCACGAGACAGGCGATGAGGCCGTTGCTGAAGGTCAGTGTATAGACCGGTTGCAGCCAGTCGATCTGCAGCCAGTTCACGACATCGGCCGTTTCCTCAACCAGCGGATTTAAGAACAGTGTTCCCTGTTCACCGGTTTCCTTGTCCCAGAACAGCACGCCGGCGTTGATGGTCGCCATACCGAGCCCCATCGGCGTCATGATGAGCGATTCAAGCACGCCTTTGCGAGCCAGGTACATAAGCCCAAAGCCGAGGAAGATCAGGAAGATCCGCGTAATCACGATCTTCGGCTCGGAGGCGGCCATGGTGGCGATGCCCTGGAACATGTCCAGGCTGAAGAAATCGACGGATTGCATGAAGGTGCCCTCGACCTAGCCGATGGTGAGAAGGACTTGGCCGGCTTCCACGGCATCGCCTACTTTGACCGCAATGTTTTTCACTTGGCCGTTGTGGTGGGAGATGACGGCCGTCTTCATCTTCATGGCTTCGACGGTCATTACCTTATCGCCTTCCTTAACCGCTTGGCCAGGGGTTACCTCGATGGAGATGACTACGCCGGCGAGGGGGCACACCTCGTCCCCCGGTCCCGCAGCGCCCGGGGCTATGGTGGGTGGGGGAGACGATGCTGGCGCAGACGTTGAGGTTGTGGGCACGCTCATGTCGCCCGGTGAGGGGATGGTATAGCTCGGCGTCTCGCTCAGATCCTCTACGGTCACGTCATACTGTCTGCCATCGACCGTAATTCTGAATTTCTTCTCCATGGGTCGAGTCCTCTAGGGATTGTCAGAAATTGTTCAGATCAGCGCCTTGGCCGGCGCGCTATGTTGTGGGAGGTATGATGGGAAAGTCTGCCTTCGGCGGTCCAGCCAGCGCCGTGACCCTTGCTCTCGATGTGCACGATGCGATGCGCCCCGAGTACCGCATAGACTGCCGCGGCAATGGCAGGAATATCGGCTTTCAAGAAATCAACCGGCGCTTGCACCACCGGCGCCTCAGGAACCGCCGGCTTTTTCTTAACGGCCGAAAGCGTATTGACCACCCCGCGAATGAGCAAAGCGACGAGGAACGAAATAACAATGGCCAGTAGGTATACCTGGACGCTAAGAAGAATGCTTCCCCCCATTTTCGAAACTCCTCGCGTTGACTGCTTTGAACCCCATGGGCGCTGTCTCCCCGCACGCATGGCGACGGGGGAACAGACCGCTTCGTTTATCCGATGACGCCGTAGCGCAAGTCAAACACCATCGGTGCTGACGCGACGTACCGGTGCGCCACGCCCCTAGAGAGGGATGGTGCCGTGTTTCTTGGCGGGTCGGAGCTCCCGCTTGGTCAGCGTCTTAAGCAATACCAGGGCCAGCACCGAGCGCGTTTCGGCGGGCTCGATTACGTCCGTGATGTAGCCGCGGGACGCTGATAGATACGGCGATGCGAATTCGGATCGATATTCAGCCACCAGCTCGGTGACCTTGGCCCGCCGATCCTCGGCCGCCTCCAGCTCCTTGCGGTAGAGGATATTGACGGCGCCTTCCGCTCCCATGACCGCGATTTCGCTGGTGGGCCAGGCGAAGACCAGGTCAGCGCCCATTTCCTGGCTGCACATGGCCAGGTAGGAGCCGCCATAGGCCTTGCGCAGGATGATGGTGATCTTGGGAACGGTGGCTGAAGCATAGGCGTAGAGCAGCTTCGCACCGTGGCGTATGATGCCGCCCCGCTCTTGCTCGATTCCCGGTAGAAAGCCCGGTACGTCCACGAGATTGACGATAGGGATGTTAAACACGTTACAAAAGCGAATGAAGCGCGCGCCCTTGTCGGATGCATTGATGTCTAGCGCACCGGCGAGCTCGGTCGATTGATTGGCCAGCACGCCGACAACGATCCCCTCGACGCGGGCAAAGCCGACCATCAGGTTTTTGGCCCAACCGGCGTGCACCTCGAGAAATTCGCCGCCGTCCACCAGGCGCCGGATGACTTGTCGCACATCCATCGGCTCGCCGGGGTCTTCCGGAATCACGGCATTCATCCCCTCGTCTCGCGACAGGCTGATGTGTGTCGTTGGCCGATGGGGCGGATCTTCGGTGTTGTTGGGCGGTAGATAGCTCAGGAGCTGCTTTACGATCTGGATAGCGTGATCATCGTTCTCGGCAACGAAGTGGACATTGCCGCTCACCGTGGCGTGCACCACGGCGCTTCCCACGTCATCCATGCTGACGGAGCGACCAGTGACCGCCTTGATCACCTCGGGTCCGGTGATGAACATGAAGGCGTTCTGTTTGGTCATGATGATGAAATCCATCAACGCCGGCGAGTAGGAGGCGCCACCGGCACAGGGGCCGAGAACCACGGCAATCTGCGGTACCACCCCGGAGAGCAGCACATTTTGGTAGAACACTTCACCATAGCCGGATAAGGCATCCACACCTTCCTGAATACGCGCTCCGCCGGAGTCTTTGAAGGCGACCACCGGTATGCCCATTTTCAGCGCGAATTTCATGACGTCGACCATCTTGCGGGCATGCATCTTACCGAGCGTGCCGGCACCCACGGTGAAATCCTGACTAAAGGCGGCCACCGCGTTGTTTCCCACATAGCCGGTGCCGGAGACAATGCCGTCGCCGGGGAACTCCTTACTTTCCATGTCGAAGTGACGGGCGGTGTGGCGGATGTGCATGCCCATCTCCTGGAAGGTATTCGGCTCGAAGAGATGCTCGAGCCGCTCCCGTGCAGTGAGCAAGCCTTTACTATGCCGCTTTTTTATCTTGTCCTCACCGCCGGCGGCCAGGACTTTCTTACGGCGTTCTTGCAAGGTTTCATTCAGCTTTGGAGAGAGCATATCCCCACCTCATCCCATAGATCATTGTGTTGAGCGTCGCAGCAAATCGCCTTCGGGCAGATTTCACCAGCCGCCGACGCATTACCATCCCTTTGCGCGGTCGTTGGCTGAGCGCAAACGATCGGAAAAAGCGGTGCGGAGTCCAGTGACAACCACTGATAGGCTTAGACAAGCCTAGACGAGAGCGCCTTAAACTCCCTGCGTTTCTGGCTGGTGCGAAGCGGTTTCAGCTGATGCCGGCCCCACTGCGCCGATGCCAGGTTCACCCTTCGTAGGCTTTAATCACTTCCGGCGGCGCCTGCACGAGCTCGATCAGAACGCCCTGACCACTGACCGGCGCCTCATCGTTGCCTTTCGGATGTATGAAACAGATGTCGTAACCAGAGCCGCCGCGGCGGATCCCACCCGGCGTGAAACGAACGCCCTGTGCGCCGAGCCATTCCACGGCTGCGGGCAAGTCGTCGATCCAAAGCCCGATGTGATTCAGTGGCGGGTCTTGAACTTTAGGCTTCTTTTCGGCATCAATGGGCTGCATCAAATCAACTTCAAGCTTGAGCGCACCTGAACCCGCCACGACGATGTCCTCGTCGACGTTTTCCCGTTCACTCTTGAAGTTGCCACTGATTTGCAAACCTAACGCATTCACCCAGAGCGCCTTGAGCTTTTCTTTGTCGAGGCTACCGATGGCAATCTGCTGTACGCCGAGGACTTTAAACGGTCTGTCGCTCACGGCGGGACTCCTCCACGGTTCTTGTTGTTGGACCGGTTGTTCGCGCGGAGTATGCCACGGAAAAAAGGGGTTGTGAAGAAGCAAACCCCTTGGGTGTCGTGATTTCGGTACCCAAAGGGTGTTGACGATCTCCTAGGCGGGGCGGGAATGCGCTAACCGAGGGCGGAAAGCAGCACTCCCGCCGCTACGGCGGAGCCGATGACGCCGGCTACATTCGGGCCCATGGCATGCATGAGCAGGAAGTTGTGAGGGTCTTCTTTTTGGCCGACGTTGTGCACGACGCGTGCCGCCATCGGTACCGCGGAAACCCCGGCCGCACCAATCAGCGGATTGATGGGACGTTTGCTGACCTTGTTCATGAGCTTTGCCAGCAGTACGCCACAGGCAGTCGCTACGGCGAAGGCAATAATACCAAGGATGAAAATGTAAATAGTTTGCAGTGTGAGGAAAGTCGAGGCTTGGGTCTTGGCGCCTACCGACACACCGAGCAAGATCGTCACGATGTCGATCATCTGGTTTTGCGCCGTCTTGGAGAGCCTATCGGTGACCAGACTCTCCCGCAATAGGTTACCGAAAAACAGCATACCGAGCAGCGGTAATGCGGCGGGGGTGATGAACGCAGTCAGAATGAAACCGATGATGGGAAACATGATCCGTGTGCGCCGGGAAACATCCGTCGTCGCTTCCATACGGATCAGCCGTTCCTTCTTGGTGGTCAAGAGCTTCATGATGGGAGGCTGGATGATCGGCACCATGGCCATGTAGCTATAGGCGGCCAATGCCACCGCGCCGAGTAGATCGGGTGCGAGCATGGTACAGACGAAGATCGACGTCGGACCGTCCGCACCGCCGATGATGCCGATCGAGGCTGCCTCATCTGGCGTGAAGCCGAGCAGTAAAGCGGCCAGCAAAGCACCGAAGATACCAACCTGAGCCGCCGCCCCGAGCAGCAGGGTGCGAGGGTTGCTGAGCATAGGACCAAAGTCGGTCAGTGCCCCCACGCCCAAGAAGATGAGCGGCGGGAAGACTCCCCAGGCCACCCCGCGAAACAGCCACCAGAAGAAACTGGCATTGTTCTGGTCGAGGATCTCCGGTTCAATGATGGTGGGGTAACGATTGTCTTCAGCTTTTTCCAGAGCGAGAAGGCGCCGCCCTTGACCTACATCGATGATCGATGGGCCATCGATCTCTCCATAGTAAGTGAGCTTGACGTGCTCATTGGCGATGATCGCCTTACCCTGCTCAACGAGACGCTTTGCTTCCTGGGTGTCATGAATCGGCGTGGTGGGTTTCAGCACTCCTTTGCCGTTCTCTTCGACACGCTCGACCCGGTAATAGTGGAGATCGGCTTCGCTCACCGGGCCGTCGTAGACGCCGAGGTTCAACTCCGCGGTATCGTAGGGAATGTTGCCGATGATTACACCGAAGCCGATGGGCACGAGCAGCAGCGGTTCGAACTTCTTGCTGATGGCAAGGAAAATGAACAAGCAACCGATCAGGATCATGACCCCGTTGCCCCACTGGAATTGACCGAAGCCGGTTTGCTCGAGGAAATTGACGAGGGTTTCGTACATGGGTCACAGCTCCCAGTGACGACATAAGCCGCAGGTTACGGCAGGGAATATTATTATTACGGTGGTTTCAACGTCCGTAAGGCAGTGCGGTGGTGGGATTCGCACCTACTCAAACTCCATGAGGAGCTGCCCCTGGGTCACGGCATCGCCTTCGGCGACATGAATGTTCTTGATGGTGCCGGGTCCCGCCGCCACAATATTAGTTTCCATTTTCATGGCTTCCAGGATCAACAAATCCTGGTTGCTCTCGACACTGTCTCCCACCTTCACCAAAAGCTTGAACACCGTTCCCGAGAGCGGGCTGGTGATGGTTTTGTCGGCGCCTTCGGGAAGTGGTGCGGCGGGTTTGGGAGCCGGCGAGGAGGCGCCGGCCGGCTTCGACGCCCCTTTAGGTGATGGCGCTGACGGTCGTACGGGTATCGCTTCGCCGCCTTCTTCCAGAAATTCTACGTCCAGATCGTAGGTGACGCCGTCTAGCGTGATCCGCAATTTCATGGTGGATCTTCCCCCCTTTGCTGTGAAAATCTATCTCAAGGAAGCGATTCCCGGATATGCTCTGCACGTCCCGTGGCGGCCCATTCAGCCGGGACGTGCTTGTGGGTGACGAAACGGACACGCCGAATCCGTACCGGGCGCTTCACGGCTACCGTCGCCGCTGCAGCAAGGAGTACGAGCACGTGCTTGTCCACACCACCGAAGGACTGCTCCGGTAGGGGTGCAGTTTTTGCGGCCGGGACCGGTGGTTTGTCTTTGAATATGTGGCCGGTTAGGCTTACCGCGAGACCGGTGATGATGAGTGCGCAAAACACCGTTCCCACGCCAACGACCGTTATCTGGAGACCTAACGTCATGGTTTCGGACATAGCTTAAATGCCCCTAATTGCTGCGTTGCAGAACATAGTCGGGAAAGGAGATTTCTCGATATGACTACCCTGTATCCCCGGCGGTCACTTGTTGTCGGGGACCTCTTTTTCGGTGTCGCTCGCCTTTTTCGCTACAACGGGATGTTGCCGTGCTTCTTGCTCGGGCGTGTTTCGCGCTTGGCGTGGGTCGCTTCCAGTGCCTGGGCGAGAAACAGCCGCGTTTCGGCGGGCTCAATGACGTCATCCACGAGCCGCCGCGCGGCGGCCATATACGGAGTTGCAAAGGTGGTCCGATAATGCTCGATAAGCTCCCGGCGCTTTGCTTCCGGATCCTCGGCCACTTCGATCTCACGCCGGAAGACGATGCTCGCCGCCCCTTCAGCCCCCATGACCGCAACCTCTGCGCTCGGCCAGGCGGCGACCCGGTCTGCACCAAGATCCTTAGCGCACATGGCAAGGTAAGCGCCGCCGTAGGCTTTGCGCACGATGACGGTGATTTTCGGCACGGTGCACTGCGAGTAGGCGAATAACATTTTTGCGCCATGGCGAATAATGCCGCCGTATTCCTGCTGCACCCCGGGCAAAAAGCCCGGTACATCAACGAAGGTGACGAGCGGGATGTTGAAGGCGTTGCAAAAACGGATGAAGCGTGCCGCCTTGTCGGAACAATTGATGTCGACGCAGCCCGCCATGAACTTTGGCTGGTTGCCGATGATCCCGACACTTCGCCCCATGATGCGCGCGAAACCGACGATGATGTTCTGGGCGAATTCGCGGTGGACCTCCAAAAAGTCGGCGTTGTCCACCACCCGCAGGATGATATCCTTCATGTCGTAAGGTTTTTTGAGATCCTCGGGAAGGAGGGTATTGAGCGTCTCGTCGAGCTCAATGGTTTCCTCGAAGGGCGCTCTCGGCGGCCCCTCCAGGTTGTTCGCCGGAAGAAACGAGAGCAATCGCTTGCAGATGTGGACGGCGTCGTAATCGTCGTCGGCGACGAAATGACACACCCCCGAGTGGCGCATGTGGGCATCGGGCCCGCCGAGACGTTCCATGCTGATGTCTTCACCGGTGACCTGCTTGATGACATCAGGTCCGGTAATGAACATCCGGGCTTGGCGCGTCTGGATGATGAAGTCGGTGAGCGCCGGGCTGTAAACGGCGCCGCCGGCGCACGG
>JBAPTW010000391.1:0-2637 GCA_049282355.1 Gammaproteobacteria bacterium
CCTAGAGCCTCCTTAAAGACTCCTCAACCTCTCGCCTGTATGGAATACTGCTCTGTGCCCCAACTTTACAACATGCGATTGCAGCGGCAACGTTCGCTTGCTCAAGCGCGTCTCCCAGTTTCTCTCCTCGTTCGATAGCTGCGGCGAGGTATCCAACAAACGTATCGCCGGCACCGACCGTATCGACCGCCTGGACGGGCACTGCTTTAACGGGAATGAGTTCTCCTTGCGGCGTGGCCGCGACGGCTCCTTCACTCCCCAACGTGATCAGGAACGTGCAGCCAAAGCGCTGCGACATGTTTGCTGCTAAGAGGCCCTTGTTACTCGCGTCCAGCCGGAGCTGCGCGGCGAGCGCTTCACCTTCATGCTGATTGACGATGAGATAGTCAACCAGCTTGAGATACTCTTCGCTAATGAAGGCGTAGGGGCCGAGGTTCAGTACAGTAATACACCCATGATCTAGGGCGCTCTGAAGCAATGCTTCATTGGCTCCCATGGGAACGTCCCCTTGGATCAAGACCATGGTGCCCCGTTTAAGAATCTCCTCAGGCACAATCTGTGGATCGAGAAAACGGTTTGCTCCCTGGACATAGACGACCCGGTGGTGCCCATTCTCAGCAAGAATTAATCCGAGACCAGTAGAGTGCGAGCGACGTGTAATCCCTTGAACATTCACGCCTTCTGCCTGTAGTGATTTTAAGATCATGTCGCCAAGTGCGTCGTCTCCGAGGATGGCATACAGCGAAACGTCAGAACCAGCTCGACGGGCTACCACTGCTTGATTAGCACCTTTCCCGCCGACGCCATGAATCGCCGACTCGATTGTCAGTATGTGGTCAAGCTTCGGAATGGCTGGTGTAGAGACGGTGATGTCGTAGTTTGCAGATCCAAAGACAATCATTTGAAGGCCTTTTTACGAATTTCCTTACGCTGTGTTTCCGCTCTCTATCCATCTGTTTCAAGTCGTTTTGCGCTGCAGATCTCTCGATACTTTTGCTGGCAATTCTTGATCCGGCTTTTTCATCAAGCGGTCTCGAACCGGCGTATTGGTTGCCAGGTCGATGGCGGTCCACGCCATGGCGAGTGCGCCATCAACAATCGCTTTGTCAGCAGCTTTGGTAATGCAGTGGGCGGTAAACCCGGGTTGATGGTTCACTGCGGGCAGCGAATCAATCCCGATACAGGGATGGATAGAAGGGAAGGCAAGCGACACATTACCCATATCGGTCGAGCCGGCCATGCGCTCCCGTGCCGGCCCAAGATCGGGGAAAGTCCGACCTAGTGTTTCAGCGTTGTTTTGGTAGGCTGCTGCGATATCAGGATCGGAGTGCAACTCAGCGTATGGCTTTTCACCGCCAACGATGTCGAGCTGGGCGCCGGTCGCAAGCGCGCCTGCCTCAAAGCAGCGCAGGACCTTGGCGCGGATGTCATTGAGTTCACCGAGCGTTTTCGCGCGCACGATGTATTGGGCTTCCGTGTGTGCAGGGATAACGTTCGGGGCGTCGCCACCTTTGGTAATAATCCCATGAATCCGATCGGTGGCATGAATATGTTGGCGGAGCAGACCGATAGCGGTCTGAGCAACGGTTAAGGCATCGGCAGCGTTGATGCCGCGTTCTGGAAAGGCCGAAGCGTGGGTCTCTTTGCCAGTGTAATGAACCTGAAACGTGGAACACGCAATGATTGAAGGATCAATGATATCCATGGGTGCCGGGTGGACCATCATGGCGGCGTGTACACCCTCAAAGGCGCCACGTTCGAGGAGCAGAATTTTTCCTCCAGCATCGCCGACCTCTTCGGCCGGAGTGCCAATCACGCTGACCGTTAAACCGACATCATCAGCAATCTTGGCTATGGCGATCCCCGCGCCGATTGCACTGGCGGCAATGATGTTATGACCACAGGCATGGCCGATGCCAGGCAGGCAATCATATTCAGCACAGATCGCAATATGAAGCGGTCCACCCCCGACGCGGCCTATAAAAGCGGTTGGCATATCGCAGATTCCGGTCTCCACGGCAAAGCCGGCATCAGACAGCGTTTCGGATAGCCACGCTACGGCTTTTTCTTCTTCAAAGCCAAGTTCTGGGTGGGCGTGGATCCGGTGACTGAGTGCGATCATGTCATCGCGCATGGTATCAAAGCGTTCGCGTGCTCCGGTTTTTGCGTCCATTGTTTTTCCTCCTTCTTCTCCCGTGAGGACTGTTATACGCTTCGAGGAAAATGTCGGGAAGGATCACCATCGGGAATCCACGCGCCGGGACCGCGCCTACCGCCGACTCCACATAAATGCAGGTTTCTGATGCCATTGAGGCGGACTCAACCAAATGGCTTCCCGGTGGCCAGCCCTCTCGGTTACTCGTTTCGTTGCGCCGACAGGTGCCCCTTACACAGGGGGATCTCTTGGAACGCCGAGTGTGCGAAGCTGAGGGACTAAATCAAACTGCGCCACCTCGCCACTTCTCATCATAACTGTACGCCATCCCTAGAAATCTGCCTTGATTTGGATCACTAGCCTGCAGTGATGGCACACTGAGTACAGCCTGCTCGACAATCGAGCAAAGGTGGTGCACAACTCACATAAGAAGCAACGACTTAGCAGCAGTACCTCACAGGTGGCTCCACATGGCTGGATTT
>JBAPTW010000392.1:0-1974 GCA_049282355.1 Gammaproteobacteria bacterium
CTCGTGGTCGTGACGACCAATCTGCTCGAGCAGAGTCGTTCAGCCCAACTGGAAAGCGCAGTGCGGTGAAAGTCGCATGCTGCGTTTGGAGCGGGGGAAAGACCGCAAGGTCCTACCTATCGCTACCGGCTTTAGGGGCATGATAGAGGCAATATCAGCTGAAGAAAAACGCCATAAGATGTTGCTACCGTTAGTGGGTGTACCCTGCCTTATCCAAGAGGGGCTTGAGCCTTATCGAGATCTGTTCTGCCGAAAGGCGGGGTTTGAATGGGTCAGTCGTTATGTCACGGGCTTGTTGCTTAGGAATTGTCACGAAATAACTATCTCATTTTGAGTGATGTTGCTATCATGGATAGTATGGTTGATGAAAGCGGTGTCAGGAAGCGGTTTGAATTGTTAGCGCCCGTATTGGACGAGCGTCTGCGGCGGCTTGCCGCCTCTGCGGAGGCAGAAGCCATCGGACGCGGCGGGATCTCTCTGGTGTCGAAAGCAACCGGGGTGTCACGGCGGGCGATTCGAGTGGGGAGGCAGGAGCTTCGTGATCTCGAATCCGGGGGGCACGAGGTTGCGGCGGTAGCGAATCAAGGTGTTCGTAAACCTGGCGGGGGACGCAAAAAGACTGTCGAGAAAGATCCGACGCTCAGAGAGGATCTAAATACTTTGGTGAACCCAATGACATGCGGCGACCCGGAATCACCGCTGCACTGGACCTGCAAGAGTGTCCGTAAGCTCGCGAGCGAACTGCGTGCGATGGGGCATGAGACCAGTCACAAGCTCGTGGCCGCGCTTCTGCACGAGATGGGTTACAGTTTGCAAGCAAACCGCAAGGCGCGTGAGGGGGTCGATCATCCCGATCGCGACGCGCAGTTTCACTACATCAATAACCAAGTGCTTAACGCCCTCGCATCGGGCGATCCTGCGATTTCTGTTGATACGAAGAAGAAGGAACTGGTGGGTGATTTCAAGAATGGTGGCCACGAGTGGCGGCCCAAAGGCCAACCCGAACAAGTCCGTGTTCACGACTTCAAGATCAAGGAACTCGGGCGTGTGGCACCGGATGGGGTCTAGGACATTGGCGAGAATGTTGGCTGGGTCGGAGTTGGAACCGACCATGACACCGCCGCGTTTGCGGTGGCCACTATTGGCAACCGGTGGCGCAGGATGGGCCAGCCGATTTATCCGCAAGCTGGGCAGATCTTGATCACCGCCGACGGTGGCGGCAGCAATGGCTCCCGGCTCCGGCTGTGGAAAACGCAACTGCCGCGTTTCGCCGATGAGAGTGCCCTGCCGGTAACCGTCTGCCACTTTCCACCTGGCACGAGCAAATGGAACACGATCGAGCACCGATTGTTTTCCTACATCACCCAGAACTGGCGCGGCAAGCCGCTGGTCAGTCACGAAGTGATTGTCAACCTCATCGCCGCGACGAAGACCCAATCAGGCTTGCGGGTACACGCTGAGATTGATGCGTCTGGGTATCCAGCGGGGAAAAAGGTCACTGACGCCGAGTTGGCAGAGGTCAACATTCGACGTCACGAGTTCCACGGGGAATGGAACTACACCATTTTGCCGTCATGAAATGGTACACTTATTTCGTTACATTTCCTAACCACTGTTGAGCCCACTGTATCCGCTACGGTAATGACAGCCCTTGAGTACGCATCCAATAATTCCACATCAGAGGTGTCACTTTTAATCTCGCAACGACCCAGATCGTGAATGTGCTCTGGACCTTCGATAAGGTTTAATGTGTTACGTAGAGGATTTTCCACACTCGGAGCTCTCCTTAAAAATAGAACGAATGCAACAGCCTCTTAGGAAGAAATTGACGAGGCTATCGGATCCGTCGTGAAGCCACGACTAATAAATGGGGGTGTTGTGCCAGGTTTCAATGCTTCAGCGCTTGTTCCTTTGCGATCTAGGGGCGCAAGCCTGAACAGAAGCTGCTATAGTGCTGGTCACATGACCTGATAC
>JBAPTW010000393.1:0-3861 GCA_049282355.1 Gammaproteobacteria bacterium
TGCAACGGCTGATGTTGAAGGACGGGCTCGTCAATAGTCTGGCGGTATCTTTGCGTTAATCCTGGAATGCTCGCGTACCGACGCGATCGCTGCGTCCCAGCCAGCAATCAAGCGCGTGCGCTGGTCAGCCGCCATCTTCGGCTCGAAGCGCGCATCGCGCCGCCAGTAGGCACGCAAACTGTCGGCGGATTCAAATAATCCCGCCTGGAGCCCGGCGAGATAGGCCGCGCCGAGTGCTGTGGTCTCAATGACTGTTGGCCGTTCAACAGGAAGGGCGAGCACATCGGCCAGAAATTGGAGCAGCCAGTCATTGACCACCATGCCCCCGTCGACACGCACCGCTTCAATCGGCTCGTTGGCGTCTGCCTTCATCGCCACCATCAGATCCCGCGTCTGATAACAGACGGCCTCCAACGCCGCACGCGCGAGATGGGCAATGCCGGTGTTGCGCCTCAGGCCAAACAGCGCTCCGCGAGCATGAGGATCCCAGTGCGGCGCGCCCAGTCCGACAAAGGCGGGCACCAAGTAAACGCCGGCATTATCCGGCAATCCCTGGGCGAGGGTCTCGGTCTCGCCGGCAACACCGATGATCCGCAGGGAATCCCTGAGCCACTGCACGGCCGCTCCGGCAATAAAGATCGATCCTTCGAGGGCATACATCGTGCGCCCGCCCAGACGATACGCAATCGTTGTCAGCAAGCCTTGGGCCGAGGCGACCGCTTGCTCGCCCGTGTTCATCACGGCAAAAGCACCCGTGCCGTAGGTGCTCTTCACCATGCCGCGATCGACGCAGCCTTGACCCAGCGTGGCCGCCTGCTGATCGCCAGCGACGCCGCCGATGGCAATGCGTCGGCCCAGCACATCCCCGCTGGTCGTACCATAATGGGCGGCGCAGTCGCGAACCTCAGGCAAAATGGGCCGCGGCACGCGCAGCAGCCTCAGGAGTTCGTCGTCCCAGTCCAGGGTGTGGATATTAAACAGCAAAGTGCGGGCAGCATTGGTGGCATCCGTGGCATGCACCGCGCCCGCGGTCAAGCGCCAGATAAGGAACGTGTCCACGGTCCCGAATGCCAGCGTGCCCTGCTCGGCGCGGCGTCGAGCACCTTCGATGTTGTCGAGGATCCAGGCAATCTTCGTCCCACAAAAATAAGGATCGATCACGAGTCCCGTCTTCGCCGCCACCAGTGTTTCCACCCCCTGCGCCTTGAGCGTCCGGCAATGCTCCGCGGTGCGCCGATCCTGCCAGACGATGGCCGGATAGACGGGCTCTCCCGTCTCCCTGCTCCAAATAAGAGTAGTCTCTCGCTGATTCGCTATGCCGATAGCCGCCACCGGCGCCGCTGCAGCCGCCAGCGCCTCGCGGCAAACAGCAACCGTCGTGGACCAGATCTCCTCGGGATCGTGCTCCACCCAAGCGGGTCGCGGGTAGTATTGGGTGAATTCTTGTTGGGCGCGGGCAAGCGGCCGGCCGCTGCCGTCAAACAAGATAGCTCGGCTGCTGGTGGTGCCCTGATCGATGGCCAGTAATGTCGTGGCCTCCGTATTCGAGACGCCCTTTTGTTGCGAGTGAAGGCCGGTCACGTCAATCATCCCAACTGGTTCCTTCTAGCACCGGCACGATGATTACTGGCTTTCGTGAAATCAAGGTAATTCGCTGCGCCGTGGAACCGAGGAAGAAGTGCCGCAGGGTGGAACCGCGGCCTCTTCCGGCGATGATGAGATCGACCCCCAACACCTCCGCCTCCCGTGCAATGACTTCCGATGGCGTGCCCGGAATGACCTTGACCTCCTCAATGAAATCCAGCTGGTCCAGATTCGTGTTCAGTTCTTCGGTGCAGAATCGCTCCAGCCTGCGGTGGATTTTATCGAGCACGTGCTGCGGCACATCGCTACGCAATTGCGCCGTCATCGACTCGGAAAGATAGGCCTCGACCATAAAACGGCTGGCATCGCTCAGCGGCTCTACCACATGCAACAGCGTGAGCTTGGCGTTATGGGTCTTCGCCAGGCTGACTGCAAACCGCAATACCGGTCGGGTGTCATCGTGCAGGTTAGTGGTGTATAGGATCTTGTTGATTTCCGGTAACATGGGTCGGCTCCCCTTAAGAATCGAATGATGAGAGTCGCTTTCCGCCCGCCACCTAGCGAGGGGCAAAGGAAATTCTGGCAAGGCCCAACGGCCAGACCAGCTGAAATTCACCATCCCTGACCTGCAGGACTTGCGTGCGAACACTGTTCTGTCGCTCAAAGTCCTCGTACGTGTAGAACTTTACCGGACCAAAGGGAGTCATCAACCGAGTCTTGTCAAGCGCTTCCCGAACGGCTGCTGGCTCGGGCGAGTCCACCCGCTTCAATGCGTCCGCCGCCACCAGGAGCGCGGAGTAAGCCTCGGCCCCGTGATAGTCCGGCGCCACACCATAAGCCTCGAGGTAGCGGTTGAAAAAGCTCTTGGCACCGGCGTAAGGAAGTTGCTCAGACCAGAGGGTCACGACCAACATTCCCTCGGCGTCATCCGCCGCCTCCTCGAGAAAACGCGGATGGGTGAAGCCACCAGCTCCACCCACCAGTTGCGAGGGGATCTGTAAGTTCCGCAGGGCTCTGACGAGTGCGATGCCATCGGACAGATAGGAAATCATGTAGATGATATCTGGAGCCTCAGCGGTCAGCGGCGCCAGTAAAGAACGCAAATAAAAGGGCGTGGCTTGCGCGCTGGAGTAGCTGATGAGGTGACTCATCTCGATGCCGGTTTGCCGCAGAAAGGTCATCATGGCTGCTGCCGCGCTGGTGCCAAACATACTGTCCTCATACACGATCGCCATTGTTTTGGGCTGCAGCTCCTTGATCAGAAAGTTCTCCAAGCCGGTGGTGTATTCGCTGACCGGCGGATTGAGCCGGTAGATGTTGTGCCAGCCCTTTTGGGTAATCTTGTCAGCCGCGGCGGTGGAGACGAGGAAAGGTATATCGCGGGCGTTGGCAGCCCGGGCCAAGGCATAGGTTGTATCGCTTTGATAACCACCGGTCAGCATCACGGCGCCGGCCCGCTCGATTAAATCAGCAACGACTTGTTCCGCCAATTCAGGATTGCTTTGGTCATCGCCATAGCTCAGTTGCAGCAGACGGCCGTTGATGCCCCCGCCCGCGTTGAGGGTCTCCAAGGCCAGCTCAAAAGAATTCTTCATCATCGAGCCAAACGCCTGGTATTCCCCTGTCATTGGCAGGGGCACGCCGATCACCATCGGGGAGTCGCGTGCTGTGGAGGGATCCATCTCTGCCACGATTGCGGCGCTGGTCATCGCCAGCAGCAAGCCGTAGAGCATTTTCTGCAGCCGTTTGCTCATGGTCTTACTCTCTTTGCATCACCCGTCGGGTCTAAGAAGCTTTTGAAAAACGACTGCGCTTGCCTGAGCTGCGTTGCGCGGCGGCTCGCCACCGCGCGCTTTGCTTGCCTCGTTACTGCGCGACCGACACAGCCCAATCCGGCTGCATCCCCGGCTCCACCGAGAACACCGCAGTACCTAGGAAATAGAACATCAGCGAAATGATGATCACGCCGAGAATGTTGATGACAAAGCCTGTCTTGACCATGTCTCCGATGGCGACTCGGCCGCTGCCAAAAACCACGGCGGTAGGAGGTGTAGCCACCGGCATCATGAAGGCACAAGAAGCGGAGAGCGTCGCCGGGATCATCAGCAGCAGGGGATTTTCCCCCATAGCGACGCCGACAGAGGCCAAGATCGGCAAAATCATCTGCGTGGTGGCGGTATTGGAGGTTACCTCGGTAAGGAATGTCAGGGATAGACAGATCAGCGCGATCATCAGCAACGGCGGGAAGCCGGAAAGTAACTGCAACTGATTGCCGAG
>JBAPTW010000394.1:0-19798 GCA_049282355.1 Gammaproteobacteria bacterium
TCTAGAGCAGCGGCGCGTTGTTGTTCTTGATGTTCGAGCAGACGTAATGCATCGCGGACGACTTCGCTGGCGCTGGCGTACCGCCCACCCTTGACCTGTTGTTTAATGAATTGCTCAAAATGCTCGCCAATAGCGTAACTTGACGGCATAGCGACGCTCCATTGCTGGACCGTCTCGTTGCTCACAATGATCCCTCATGTGCGCCAGTAACTCCTCGACGTCTCGCAAGCTCAGGATGAAGCGGAAGTAGCGCCAGACAGCATGACTGATAATCTCTGCCGGGTAGCGGTAACCAGCGCACGATGATGCCCTGGAAACCTACCCTGCCGTTAAGTTGACAGTTCCCTGGGGAGCAAAGAAGCGTCCATATGCAGATAACTGGAGCGGGTGATGGGAATCGAACCCACGTCATCAGCTTGGGAAGCTGAGGTTCTACCATTGAACTACACCCGCCGAGAAACAAAATTCTAGCTCCTCGTGGCGACGAGTCAACGCTTTCTTCCGACAATGCCTTTGGTTGGTCGATGATAGTTCCTTCTGAGCGCGCGTCCGAGCGTTGGTAGGCAGCCTGAAGTTCTTGGAACCCATTGAATGTGATAGACTATTGACAGGTAAAGTACCCATCCATTGAGAGCAACGATGCTGCAGATCTTTGTCAACGGCGAGGAACAGCAGGTAAGCGCCGGAACCACTTTGGCGAGGCTCATTGAGGGCCGGCGGTTATCCGGCAAACGCTTAGCCATCGAAGTCAACGAGGAAATCGTTCCGCGCAGTCACCTGAACGAATACCAGCTACAGCAAGGCGACCGAATAGAGATCGTCCAGGCCATCGGCGGTGGCTAACTTGTATAAGAGACGCACACATCGAGAAATGTGGTGCTGGTGAAAGAACGCAGAATCAACGCAGAGGCGCACTGAAATGAATGATCCTCTCGTGATTGCAGGGGTTGAATATCGCTCCCGATTGCTGGTCGGCACGGGTAAGTACAAGGACCTGGAAGAAACCCGCCAAGCCATCGAGGCAAGCGGTGCGCAAATTATCACCGTCGCTATACGGCGCACCAACATTGGGCAGGATGCCAATGAGCCCAATTTGCTGGAGGTGCTTTCGCCGGACCGCTATACCATCTTGCCCAATACCGCCGGTTGTTATGATGTCAAGAGCGCCGTTCGCACCTGCCACTTGGCGAGAGAGCTGCTAGGCGGCCATGATTTGGTGAAGCTGGAAGTACTTGGAGACGAACGAACGCTGTTTCCGGATGTTGTGCAAACCCTCGCTGCGGCCGAGCAATTGGTCAGGGAAGATTTCAAGGTCATGGTTTACACCAACGACGATCCCATAATGGCCAAACGTTTGGAGGGCATTGGCTGCATCGCGGTGATGCCACTTGCTGCGCCCATTGGATCGGGACTCGGCATCCGTAATCCCTATAATATTTTGACTATCATTGAAAATGCAGAAGTCCCTATCCTAGTCGATGCTGGCGTCGGAACCGCTTCCGATGCGGCAGTGGTGATGGAGTTAGGCTGTGATGGCGTGTTGATGAACACTGCTATCGCGGCAGCTCGACAGCCGATTTTGATGGCTTCGGCAATGAGGAAGGCAGTAGCAGCAGGACGCGAGGCATGCTTAGCGGGAAGAATGCCGCGCAAACGCTTTGCCAGCGCGTCTTCCCCCCTGGACGGCACATTTTTTTAGCTCACCCATTTCCAGCCGCCGTTAGCAATCGCTATCGAGATCGATGCAATAACCCTCGCGCGCAACCTTGCAAACAAGCCGGTGACGCCGCGCCTCGATGAGATTTATGGCATGGCGATGCAGCCGGTCGATTCGATCATCGGGGTAGGCAGGGTCCAGGTGAAATAGAAACAGCTGGCTAACGTCCGCGTCCATAGCAGCCTCGACCGTATCCACATAGCATGAGTGGCCCCAACCGCGCTTTTTCTCGTAATCGATGGGCGTGTATTGCGCATCGTGTATGAGAATGTCGACATGGCGCATGAATTCAATGGAGCGAAGCCTTTCGTCTTCCTTCATTGCCTCCAGCAACCGCTGCTCGGGTTCGTCAAACTCCGCTTTGCGTTGATCGATGGATCGGTTAATGAAAGCCAGCTCATTGTCTGACGCATAGACGATGGTGCGGTTGCCCACTCGAATACGGTAACCGTAGGTGCTCCCTGGGTGGTGCACATAGAAACGCTCAATGCTGATCGGGCCGTACCGCAGACAGCCATCAGCAGCCTGCAAATATTCTATTTCCGCCAACCATTTCTCCGTCTCCACCGGAAAATAGGGGGCTTTCATCTGCTCGGCGATGCGCTCCTCGATTTCTGCTTGATTTTGCCCCGGACCAAAAAACTTGACACGCCAGCCGCGGGTGAATGCCGGTTCGAAAAAAGGCAGTCCCGAGATATGGTCCCAGTGGTAATGAGTGAGCAACACGACGGCTTCGCGAATCCAGTGCTGCTCTATCAACGCGTGTCCGAGGGGAATAATTCCAGTGCCGGCGTCACAGATAAGTACGTAGTCTCCCGCGCGTACTTCCATACAAGAGGTGTTGCCGCCGGTGCGCAAATGGGTTGCGAAAGGCGCGGGATAAGAGCCCCGAACCCCCCAAAAGCGTATGTAATTGGCCTTCATGTCCGAATGTTTTCGGAGTCGGCACTATCTGGACTGATGTAGCGGCTGATAATTTCACGGATCTCCTGAGAACGCAGAGGCTTTAAGCGGTATTCTCGGGAACCGAGCTGCTCGGCGAGCCTGCGATCTTGCGCATAATCCTTTGAGGTTACAATAACCACAGCCGTATGTTGATGAAGCTCCATATCGCGGAGCTTCCTCAACATCATGAGACCATCCATATCACGCATGACGATCTCCAGAAACAGCAAGTCCACCGGATTATCCGCAAGAAAAGCCAGAGACTCCGCGGGAGAAGAAAAGGTCAACAGATCAATATCAAGCAAAGCGGTGCTGCGTCTATAAAGGGATAGGGAGGCAGGACTGTGGTCTATCACCACGATGGTGGGCAGCTTAGCGGTCATCCGGAAACGGACATTATTGGAGTATAGCATCCGGTGTGTTGTCAAGTAATGTAGCAGTGGTGCACCATTTGGTTCAAAGAACCGGTGAGTTGGCGGGTCAGAGTAAGCATGGCATGGTCCCGTTCCGACCAGAGAATCACTTTAGCTTTTCTACTCCTGGCGTTCTGTGAATATTTCCCGAGAGAGAGTGTGACAAATTCCACTCCGTGCGATAGACCGGCACGTCCCATACGAAGCTTCGTCCGACGTTTCGGAAGAATGACACACGCACAGCGCTCAGCACTCGATCGCCACTGGAGTCGCTATGGCATCGAAGCTACCGGTATTCTCGATTTGGATCGAATTTTTGGCAGGCGTGCTCCCCGTTATCTGGAAATTGGATTCGGCATGGGCGACATGCTCATTCAGATGGCATCAGCGCACGCAGAGCGGGATTATCTCGGGGTAGAGGTACACGACCCTGGCATCGGACGCCTGTTTGGACAACTCGCAAAATTAGATATCCACAATGTCCGTGTGGTTCGTGGCGACGCAAATGACGTGCTAGCGCGGCTCCTACCCGACGACAGTCTGGACGGTATCTTTATCTTTTTTCCCGATCCTTGGCCAAAGAAAAGACACCACAAACGCCGGCTGGTGCAGCCGCCATTTGTATCCTTAATCAGCGCCAAGTTGCGGGCAACGGGCCTATGCCACATCGTAACTGACGTGGAAGATTACGCGCAGCATATGCTAGATATTTTAGAGCGAGAGAATAGGCTGCAGAATCTAGCCGAAACCGGCGGATTCTCGTCCCGGCCGCCTGGCCGTCCCACCACCAAATTTGAGCGTCGTAGTTTAGAACGCGGGCATTCGGTCTGGGATCTGATTTTCGTGCGGCGGGAGTCGCGCCTGACAAAATAGCGTACCGGACCATCGATCGCAGTAGCCCCAATCATGGCTTCCAAGAGCAGTGAGTGGAAGGCGAGCGCTATGCGCTCGCTCTACGTGCCACTCGCCTCAAAAAGCAGCAGCGGCAAGAGCTCAGCAAAGCTTCGCACCATCGGAAACTCACTGTCTTTTCGCAAGGGACCTTGGCTGTCGGGTTGATAGATGGACAGCAGATAAGCAATACCATAGGCGCGGGCCGATCGAAGGACCGGTAGACTATCGTCAATCAACAGGGTTTGATGCGGCTCGAATGCTTGTCGCTCTTGAAGATGACCCCAAAAATCAAGGTGCTCCTTTGGAATACCAAAGTCGTGAGCACAAACAATACCGTCCAAAAACGCTCCCAATCCAGTGCGCGTTAGTTTCAGCGCGAGACTCTTGGAATGGGCGTTGGTAACCATAAGCACATTCTTTCCAGCGTCGCGCAGTGCGGCAAGAAAGTGAAGGACATATGGATGCAGGGTGATGAGATGCTCGAGCTCTCGCTTGAGCGCGGTAATATCGAGCGCCAGCTCCCGGCTCCAGTAGTCCACACAATACCAATCGATGGTCCCTTCCACGCTTTGATACCGGGGAAAGAGCTCGGCTTTGGCCAACTGCACATCGAGACCGTGCTTCTTTGCATAACATTGCGGGACATATTCGCGCCAAAATTCATTATCGAAGCGGAGATCGAGGAGGGTACCGTCCATGTCCAAGAACACGGTTTCAATATTCTGCCAAGGTACCATGGCGGTTAAATTCCCCTGTCTACATTTGCTTTGGAAAGTGGCTACTTCGTTGTTTCTGAGTCTCACTTGGCTGTCTGCCGCAGGCGGTGCGGCAGGTGAAGAGCCCTGGGGGCTCGAACCGCAACCTCCCCTCCTTAATGAGGTAAACGAGGGCCAATTGGAATTCTTGGTTCGTCTTCCGCCCAATACTCCCGTGCACCATCACCATCATGCACTTACGATAAGCGAATCCACCCTGCGCGACGGCTGGGCTCGGCTTGAGCAATGCCACGATCACCTGGATCCTGTGGGGCGCGCTGAGATAGTCTTCGGGGAGGGCCGCGTGCGCAATTTGTCCATAGATCATCAGGCGGGCATTGGCGAAGCATGGATCAGCGATCACAGCGTGCAGCTTGCTAATATTGATCCCTCTTCACGCCTCTGTTTTTCCGCCGAAACGAAGGTAATGGAAGCAGACGGTTTGGGGGGCTACGTACTTCACAGCGGACCCTTTATGCGCCGCTTCCTCGACGGCTATTATCCTATGCGAGTCACGATGAGAGTGCATTATCCCTGTGCCTTACTGGAGGTTTCTGCAATCAAACCTTTGCCTCAACCCGGCTTCGACGTTACCCGCTGCGGTTGTGCAGTTGCCATCGATACTCTGTTCGAAGGCCGTTTGACTACGGAAATCCGCTTCCGCTCATCCTCCTTACCAGCACAACCCTTACAGGTAAAACCATGACCAACACTTCGATTGATCATACTTTGATAGGAGCGATCATTGATATTGCAAAATCCGCGGCGGGTGCCATCTTGGAAGTATACCAAACCAACTTTTCAGTGCAGCGCAAAGCAGATCAGTCTCCGGTTACTGAAGCCGATCTGGCCGCTCACGAAGTGATCACCGCGGGTCTTTCCAAGCTGGCTCAGCATTGGCCAGTTTTATCCGAAGAATCAGCGTCAATTCCTTTCTCTCATCGAGCGATTTGGCATCACTACTGGCTGGTCGATCCGCTGGATGGCACCCGTGATTTCGTCAAACGAAACGACGAGTTTTCAGTGAATATTGCGCTTATCGAGGGACATTGTCCGGTGCTTGGAGTCGTCCTCGCCCCGGTCACCGGGATCTGCTACTTCGCAGCGCGAGGGCTCGGCGCCCATAAGTGGCTACCCGACAGCAGCCCGGCGCTGATTCGCGTACGCCGCTGCCCCGCTGACCGACTCACCGTGGCAAGCAGTCGCTTCCATCGCAATCCCCTGACTGATGCCTTTATACAAAATCTCGGCAAGACCGACATGCTCGTCATGGGAAGCTCCTTGAAGTCCTGTCTCGTGGCCGAAGGTCGTGCCGACATCTATCCACGCTTTGGCCCGACCTCTGAATGGGACACGGCAGCCGCGCAATGCGTGGTGGAGGAGGCCGGCGGTTATCTCACCAGCACGCGATTCAAACCTCTGCGCTACAACACGCAAGACTCCTTGACCAATCCGGCATTCCTGACCTTCGGGGACTCGTCTGTGGACTGGCGCCGTTACCTGCCGGATACCGAAAGCGATTAAGAGGTTGTTTGCAACATGTCGCGAGCGCAGCAGTTCTTAACACAACCTCAAATTACATCAATAAATAATGATCCAGCAGCAAGAATGCAAACAGCGCCATCAGATAAATAATGGAATACCCAAACGTCTTCATGGGTAGTTTGGGATCGTCGCGCAACCACAATGCCAGGGCGTGGTAGAGAAAGCCAGCGTTGAGGAGTAATGCTCCACCCATGTACAGCCAACCGCTCATTCGGGTCACGAAAGGCAGCACGCTGACAACAACGAGAATGAAGGTATAGAGCAGAATCTGTAGGCGCGTAAATGCCACACCATGGGTTACCGGCAACATGGGGACACCGGCCCGAGCATATTCATTGCGACGATGGATGGCCAGCGCCCAAAAGTGCGGCGGCGTCCATGCGAAAATGATGAGGAAAAGCAGCAACGCGTGTGGATCGATCTGGCCCGTCACAGCTGTCCATCCGAGAACCGGCGGCATGGCGCCCGCTGCCCCCCCAATCACGATATTCTGCGGCGTAGCGCGCTTGAGATAGAGCGTGTAAACGCCAGAATAGCCCACCAGGGACAAGAGAGTGAGCAATGCAGTCAACTGATTAACGAGCATTGCGAGTATTGCCAGCCCGATGCCGCCGAGAGCCAATACGAAAATCAAGCCAGAAATGGGGTCAATTCGTCCTGTGGGTAAGGGGCGCCCCATGGTTCTGCGCATGAGGCCGTCGATGCGCTGATCAACCAAGTGATTGATGGCTGCCGCTGCCCCGGCCATGAAGCCGATACCGATGGTTCCAAAAACCAGCGCTTCCATCGGCACAAAGTCTGGCGTAGCCAGAAACATACCGACGAGTGAAGTAAATACCATTAATGCGACCACCCGCGGCTTGCACAGCTCTAAATATTCTCGCCACAAGTAGAACCGAGCAGAAGTAATCGCCTGCCCCTCCATTGCTTTTATTCTTGCCTGCATAGTCCTCAACCGATCTTGGAAATTTTGAGTAACCGCTGAAGGTCCTTCAGGATCCCTTTTGCCTCGGCATTTTCATCGTAATGCATCATGAGCCGGCCCTCAGGGTCGACAAGATAGATGCCACTCGCTTCCTTGGACCCGGTGACGTTGAGCTTAAAAGGAAGCAACCACTGCTGATTCGCCCGGGCAATATTGAGCCCCGGATGTAGCCGCTGCAGCTCGGTGAAACGCGCTGGCTCCGGGATCGTCACCCCCGCATAGAGACGCTGCACGCGATCCATATCTTTACCGAGGGCGAGACGAACCTGACGCATCTCAACCAGCTGCGTCTCACAAGCCGTATCTCTGCAAGCAGAGGAATCGATCAGCACCAGGGTCCAGGCATTCTCGAAAAAGCCGGTATCATAGCCACTACCGTCGAGGTGCGTGAGCCCTGCTGCAAAAATGGGACGAGGGGGCACAACCAACGTCCCTTTGTTTATGGTGGCGCGCGGGCGCCAATAATCGGACTCAACGTTCATCCACCACGCCACCAATATGGGCGCAAAGAAAATCACGAACAATCCAACGAGTGCCAGCCGCTGATGCGACCTAGTTCTGACTGCGGCCACAGAATCTTTCAATCTTTTACCTCACCGTCGTTTCTCGCCAAGCGCCGCGTATTAACGAGGAAGTAGATCACCACAAGCGCTAGCGCTAGAGAAAACCACTGAAAGGCGTAGGCTCGGTGGCGCTCAGGACTGATGCCCACATAGGGCTGCCACTCGCGCACAAAACCATGAGGATTCGCCGCATCCAGTTGCACGACGTAGGGTAGCAATGAATAACCGAGCTGGCGCTCCATGGTTGCCAGTTCCACGCGTTGCACCACTCGTGGCCAGCCACCGGACTCATAGCCGGCAGGTCCCACAAGAAAGGCATTTTGCGATGGTATTGCCACCATGCCCTGGACTATGGTTTCTCCCCGCGGCGCTGCGACTTCGGGCAGCTGTTCTCTGCGCGCCCCCCCTGTCACCCAACCACGATTGACCAGCACCCCCGTCTCCTCGGAAATCCGTAGCGGCGTCAATACGTGATAACCTGCTCGCCCGTGATAAGTGCGATTGTCAAGTAGATACTGATGACCCGCATCATAGCGCCCTTCGCTGCTAACCGACCGAAATCGTAAGCCTTCGGCACTTTGCCAATTTTCATCGATCCGCACCGGCAAATCCTGTGTTCGTAGCGCAAATTCATCCACTGTGCGCTGCTTTTCTGCGCCGCGTTCGAGCTGCCAAAGACCAAGGAAAATAAGCAGACCAAGCAGGAAAAGAGCGAGCACGCTCGGCCACCATGACGGTCTGAAATCGTAACGCCCGACTTTCATCCGCTAAAACGCGCGCCCCTCCTTCACTCCTGTCAGTCAGACGTTTTGCACTGTCTATCGCTAGGCCACCAGGAATTTCACGCTCCCTCAACGGTCAGGATATACTGGAGCTTTAGCTACTAAAGAGAGACTCTCTCAATGCTCACCAAAGTTTTTATTATTGCCGTTTTCCTTGCCATCCTTGGCAGCCTTGCGTCCGGATTATTGTTCTTGGTTAAAGATAAGGGCCAATCCGATCGCACCCTCAAAGCCCTCACCTTACGCATCAGCCTTTCTCTCCTTCTTTTCCTGTTACTCTTTTTGCTGTTTGCCGCAGGATTAATTACGCCCCACGGCATTCGACCTTAGAGGATGTTTTAAAACCTGCTGCGCTTGCCACAGCAGCGTTGCGCGCTGGCTCGAAATCCTCATGTACTCACCTGTACACTCCGGTTCCTCGCCACCGTGCGCCTTGCTCTGCCGGCGCTCGCTAGGTTTTTTAAAAAAACCCTCTTAGAATAACCTCTCGCGTCACCGCAAGGCTGCTGCATTACAGCCAATAGACGAAGATAAACAAGCCGAGCCAAACGACATCGACAAAGTGCCAGTACCAAGCCGCCGCCTCAAATGCAAAATGATTGTCAGGCGTGAAATGGCCCCTAATGGCGCGCCCGAGCATCACTGCCAGCATAATGGCACCAATGGTCACATGGGCACCGTGAAAGCCGGTAAGCATAAAAAATGTCGACCCATAAATTCCCGAGCCGAGCGTTAAGTTGAGCTCATGATAGGCGTGAATGTACTCATAGGCTTGGAACCCGACGAACGTACCACCCAAAGCGACTGTTGCAAATAGCCACCCGATAAGCCCTAGGCGCTTATTTTGCTTAAGCGCCCAATGGGCTAACGTCACGGTGACGCCACTTGAGAGCAAGATCAGAGTGTTTAGGGCCGGAATACCCAAGGCCCCCATGGCAGTGAACGTGCCACCGATAGCACCGGGACCATTGGTGGGCCAGGCTGCTTCGAAGCTTGGCCAAAGCGTCTCGTTGGTCATCATGCCGCTGCCTTCTCCACCAAGCCACGGCACAGAGTAGACGCGTGCATAGAAGAGCGCTCCAAAAAATGCAGCAAAGAACATGACCTCGGAGAAAATGAACCAGCCCATCCCCCAGCGAAACGAGAGGTCTACTTGATCATTGTAGGTCCCAGACTCGCTCTCTCGAATGACCGTGCCAAACCAGCCGACCATCATCACGATCACAGTAAGAGCGCCGATAATCATAAACGTGCTGCCCGCACCAGAGCCATTGAGCATGGCGGCAAATCCGCCTACCAGCAAGAATAATCCGATCGACCCCAAGATCGGCCAATGGCTACCGTGGGGAACATAATAGCTACCCTCGTGTGCTTCAGTCAGTGTCATCTGCCTTTTAACCTCCCTCTGCTTTTTTTGCTTCCAGTTTTCTCTTCATCTATTGAGTCTTCCCAGAGATGCCGAACAAGCCTTTTCAAAAATGCCACTGCTTGCGCCAGAAGAGCAAGGCACAGGGGCGGCGAGACGACCTCTAGCTTTCGGCATCAATCTTAAAGAAGGTGTATGCCAAGGTGATTGTGGATACATCCTTCGGGAGCGCCGTTCCCACTACGAAGCGTACCGGCATCTTGCGCCCCTCGCCGGCCGCAAACTGTTGCCGGGTAAAACAAAAACATTCGGTCTTATTGAAGTATTTGGATGCCTCTGCCGGCGCAACGCTTGGCACCGCCTGCCCAACAAGAGGCTGTCCGGCGAGATTCTTGGCGTAAAAGTGAGTCTCGTATACCTGGCCTGGATGCACCTTCATGGTTTTTTCCAGAGGATAAAATTCCCACGGCAAGCTGCTATTGAGGTTCCCCAGAAATTGAACCGTGATTTCCCGCGTGTGGTCCACTTCCCCGCTCAGAGCCTCCGCTTGCACCACCCCCGGTTTGCCATTGACTCCGGTGATTTCGCAGAATGCATCATAAAGTGGGACCATCGCGTAACCAAAACCAAACATACCCGCGGTCATCAACAGCAAGCGGCGTACGAGCCGCCCGTTGGAGTTGGCTATATGACGTGAACGATTCATTTTGCGCTTAAAAATATAAATCCTAGATAGATTGCTACTGCGAGCACGCCAATGATAACCGCAAGGCGAATGTTGGCTTTTCGTTTCGTCGAATTCGTCAATTGCGTGCTCATTTGTCTCACCGCCCCGCCATGAGTGGCGAGGCAGCTTTCTGGCCCTTATTGCTCCACGTTACGTTGGTTACTTGCTATTTAACGACGGGTGCCTCGGTGAAACTGTGGTATGGCGGTGGTGAGGTTAAGGTCCACTCAAGCCCTCTCGCACCTTCCCAAACATTGTCGGTGGCCTTCGCACCGCCGCGTATGGTCTGTATGACAAGGTACGCGAACAACAGTTGGGAAGCGCCAAAGGCAAAGCCGCCGATGCTCGAGACCATGTTCCAGTCGCTAAACTGTAGGGCGTAGTCCGGGATTCGCCGCGGCATCCCGGCAAGCCCAAGGAAGTGCTGCGGAAAGAAGAGGACGTTGACGAAAATAGTCGACAGCCAAAAGTGCCACTTGCCAAGTGTCTCGTTGTACATGTGGCCGGTCCATTTCGGCAACCAATAGTAAACGCCCGCCATGATGGCAAACACCGCTCCCGTAACCAAAACGTAATGGAAATGCGCCACCACGAAATAAGTGTCGTGATACTGGAAGTCGGCTGGAACAATAGCCAGCATCAGACCCGAAAAGCCGCCGATGGTAAACAGGATCACGAATGCGAGAGCGAACAGCATCGGCGTTTCGAAGGACAGAGAGCCTTTCCACATGGTCGCGACCCAGTTAAACACCTTGACTCCAGTAGGGACCGCGATAAGCATGGTCGTGTACATAAAGAACAGCTCGCCTGCGAGTGGCATACCGACGGTAAACATGTGGTGCGCCCACACAATGAAAGAAAGAAAGGCGATGGAGGCGGTTGCATACACCATCGAGCTGTAACCAAACAGCGGCTTGCGGGCAAAGGTGGGAATGATCTGCGAGACAATCCCAAACGCCGGCAGGATCATGATGTATACCTCCGGGTGCCCAAAGAACCAGAAGATATGCTGGAACATCACTGGATCACCACCGCCCGCCGCCAGGAAAAACGACGTACCAAAGAACTTGTCGGTCAGCAACATCGTGACTGCCCCGGCAAGCACCGGCATGACGGCAACCAACAGGAAGGCCGTGATCAACCAGGCCCAGATAAACAGGGGCATCTTTAGCAGCGCCATTCCAGGAGCTCGCATGTTCAAAATGGTCACGATAATGTTGATCGCCCCCATCACGGAGGATATGCCCATAAGGTGAACGGCGAATATTACGAAAGGAAAGGCATCACCCGCCTGCAGCATCAGTGGTGGATACATGGTCCAACCGCCCGCCGGCCCGCCGCCGCTCATAAAGAGCGTGCTCAGCAATAGGGTAAATGCGAACGGAAGGATCCAGAAGCTCCAGTTGTTCATGCGCGGCAGTGCCATATCCGGCGCGCCCACCATTAGCGGTACCTGCCAATTGGCAAAGCCCACAAACGCCGGCATGATCGCACCGAAAATCATGACCAGCGCATGCATCGTGGTCATCTCATTGAAGAAGTACGGTTCCACGAGTTGCAATCCAGGCTGAAACAGCTCGGCGCGGATCACCATCGCCATGGCGCCACCGACGAAGAACATCATCAGCGAGAACAACAGATATAAGGTACCGATATCTTTGTGGTTGGTTGTAAATACCCAGCGCATCAGGCCCGGCGCAGGCCCGTGCTCATGATGCTCAGCGTGCGCAGTCGCAGAACTCATAAATGGCTCCTCCGAAGATCAAAAAAACGTTTTACCTTCACTTTTGAAACGAGTAACAAAGGGTTCAGGTGACAGGTACTCACAATTGAGCAGCTGGCGTGTCAACTGCGGCTTTCACGGGCGACGGCGACGAGCTAGGAAGCGGCGTCTCCGACGTCCCTGCCGGTGCTGGAAGTGGCTCTGGCGCGGCCAACCCAGACCCCGCAACCCCTTCGGCAGCCTTTTGTTGCGCCACCCATTGCTGATAATCCTCATCGGATTTGGCGACCACCACCACGGGCATAAATCCATGATCCTTGCCGCAGAGCTCTGCACACTGACCACGATAGACTCCGGGCTCGGGTATGCGTGTCCACATTTCGTTGACAAAGCCTGGAATGGCGTCCTTTTTCCAGCCTAAATCGGGTACCCACCAGGAGTGAATGACATCGTCAGAGGTGATGAGGAACCGGATCTTCTTATCGACGGGAACCACCAATGGATTGTCCACCTCAAGGAGATAATTTTTGACTTGCCTCGGATCATCCTCGTACACAGCGGCACGACTCGATGGAGCCAGATTGCTGAAGAAGCTGACCTCATCGTCGAGGTAATCGTACTTCCACTTCCACTGGTAACCCGTCACCTTAACGGTGAGGTCCGGATTCGAGGTATCTTCCATCGCAATCAGCGTTCGGGTGGCCGGAATCGCCATCCCCACCAAGATGAACACCGGGATAGTTGTCCAGATGACTTCAACCATAGTGCTGTGGTGGAACTGGGCCGCTTGCACACCCTTCGATTTGCGATGCTTCCAGATGGACCAGAACATCACGCCGAACACTAAAATACCAATGATGACGCAGATCCACAGGATATACATGTGCAGATCGTAGACTTGGTGGCTAATATCCGTCACGCCTTGGCGCATGTTCAGCGCCCAGTCCGCTGACGCCTCACGAGAGGCCAGCGCCATGCTTCCCCCAAATATGCTTCCTATACCTAGACTTGTCTTCCGCAACCACATTCCTCTCTTACTCCCAATGGGTATGTGGGCCTGTGAGACCCAATTTTTTGTAGATGATTTGGGCTACTGCTAAAGCGTTACCCCAAACGCCCGACGAAGGTCATTCGCCAGCGATCGACGCTCCCATTCGTTTAAAAATGCCCCGAGCTCAACCTGTCGACCATGAGACCGAATGACCAATCTGCTCGGGTGCTGCTGGTAACAAGGGACTAACAACTCCACCTTGGCCCAAGCGCGGGGAAAAAGCCAGCGTTCCTCAGGCCCGTGGCGCCCCTTCTCCACCTCCACGCAGTGGGGCCGAATAGACACGACCTCGCTCCAATGGCAGCGCCGTGCACACAGGTAGAACGCCGAGCCAAGAGCCAGTAATTCCAGACCCGCAAAAGGGATAACCGGCCAGAATCCCACTGCGCCAAAGCTAAATGCGATAACCATCGACAGCAGCACCATAACTAAAAAGAGCCGCTTGGTGCCCTTCCAAGAAATCGAACGGTTTGGGCGAATAACAAACCGCCTATCTTGGTTATTATCGAGTGTTACTGCAACCATAACTGCAACCATAGCCTTGGCGGATTAGGCCCGCACTGCGCAAATAAGTTGCGCGATCCTACCGGTAAGTATCCATTATCCGGTACAAAAATTCTTTATGTACACATAATACTCTTACCCCACCACAACCAAGCCGGCTTTTTTGACTAGCCTTTATCGTTGATGAGCGCGTCCACCCCGGTACAAAGGTGAGTGGCGAAAGCATCGGCCGAGGGCACAGATTTGGGTGGGATAATGCCAATGAGGGGCGCCTCGATCCACTCGCGTAGTGTCGCTATATTACGTTCAGGTCGTGCCACATCGCCATCAATTTGGTTGGCCACCCACCCAAGAAGTCGTAAATCACCTTGCTGTATGCTCTCCACCGATAACAGGGTGTGGTTAAGGCAGCCAAGGCGAATACCGACAACCAAAACCACCGGCAAAGCCAAGCATTGCACCAGATCAGCAACGGTGTGACGTGAGCTCAGCGGTACCTGCCAACCGCCCACCCCCTCTACGATGCACCAATCGACCTGGCGCAGAATCCGTTGATAGGTTTGAGCAATGGGTATCATTGAAATGGCAACGCCTGCTTCTTCAGCTGCAATGTGCGGCGCAATCGGGGGTTCAAAAGCGAATGGATTGATATCGCTATAGGGTAACGAAATTGAACAGTGCTGCTGGATAGAAAGCGCATCGGCATTGCGTAAACCCTTTTTGGTGCGCCAACAACCGCTGGCAATGGGTTTCATTCCGGCGACTTTTAGACCGTGGCTTTGGAGGCAGAGCATCATCCCGAGCGTTACCTGAGTCTTGCCAACACCGGTATCCGTTCCGGTCACAAAAACGCCTCGCCCGGGCCGATTCATGGCTCAAGTGTCTCGTTACCGCAGAGGCCGCCGCTAGCATGTAATGCGGTAACCGGAATCGATACCGAGCGCGGCTGCGCCACCCACGCATGGGCATAAATGACCTCATAGGTCGCCGGAAGCACCCCCGCCTCCCGACGTGCTTCGTAGGCACGAGTCATCGCCTGCATGCGCTGCTTACCGGTCAACCCGCGCTGTCTGCCGCTAGTCACATTGTGGGCACCTAACGATTTCAGATCTCTCATCAGTGACATGACATCGCGATAGGTCATCGTGATCCGCTCAGCGTCGACCACCACATCGCGAAAGCCGCTCGCCATGAGCGCATCGCCGATATCGTGCAAGTCCTGAAAGCTGTTCACGTGACTGTGTCCATCGACCTCGGCAAAGCTATCGCGCAGCTCTTTGAGCGTGTCCGGCCCAAACGTTGAGAACATCAGCAACCCCCCGGGCACGACAACGCGAGCAAACTCTCGATAGGTGTGCTCGAGGTGGTTGCACCACTGCAAGGTCAAATTCGAAAACAGCAGTTCTACACTGCCGTTGCCAAACGGCAAGCATTCGGCATCCGCACACACGAAACGCTGACGGGAAAAGAAGCGGGGCGCTTTGCGACGGGCTTGCTTCAACATCGCCTCCGCAAGATCCAAGGCAATGACTTGAGCATGGCGGTAGCGCTTTTCAAGCTGGCGTAAGCAGATACCGGTTCCGGCCCCTACATCGACTACGACGCGCGGCTGCAGACGCACGGGCGCCAGGTGATCCAGTAACCGATCGGCCACGGTTCGCTGGAGCACGGCAACCTGATCGTAGCTCTCGGCGGAGCGTTCAAAGGCGGCGCGCACCATCCGTTTGTCCAACGCCGGCGTGAAGGCATCAACAGACTTCATCGAGGAATACCTGCAGTCGAGCGAGAAACGCCGTTTGGTGGGAAAGAAAAGGCGCATGGGCGCTTTTTGCGAGGATGGCGACTTGCCAGTCCGGGCGCAGCACGCTCACGGCCTGTGCCGACGCGGGCGAAACCAACACGTCCCACTGCCCCAGAATCATCAATGTCGGGCACTGGACCCAGCCGAGAAGAGGCCGAAGGTCAGTGCTCTGCAGCACCGCGAGGCCGGCCCGCAACACCGGCTGTTCTGGAACACCGCCTTGAAGCAGCTCCCTGCGAAGTCGCTTGATGACCGAACGCGCGCCTTCACCTTGCCCCGCCTGCAGTGTCAGAAACCGCCACAAGGTGGCCTCGTAATCTTGCGTCAGCCCGTCAGCAAAGCTCTGCAAAAGTTTCCCCGCTAGACCATGCGGCCAGTCCGGCTTCTGCACAAAACACGGGGTGCTGGCAACCAATACCAGTGCGCGAACTTTGTTGGGGCAACGCTGTGCCGCAGCCAGTGCCACCATCCCCCCGAGTGACCACCCCATCCATACACTGGGCTCAGCAATCACATCTGCGACAGCCTCGACGACCCCCTCAAGCTGCCAGGAGAATTCGAACCCACGGCTTTCCCCGTAGCCTGGCAAATCGACTAGCGTAACGCGGTAGTGAGCACTGAGCTGGCGCTGGGTTTCGATCCAAACCCCACTGTTGAGGCCCCATCCATGCACAGCCACTACCGGACAACCCTGGCCGAGTGTATGCTGGTAGAGCGTCACCGTAAGATATTGGAAAGGGCATCGAGAAGTCGGTCCACATCTTCGAATTGATGTCCCGCCGAAAAGGTAATCCGCAGGCGCGCACTGTTCATTGGCACCGTGGGCGGGCGAATGGCGCTGACGAACAAGCCGCACGCTCTTAGCTGCGCGCTTGCTTTCAGGGCGGCCTCCGCGGTACCCAGAACCAACGGCTGGATCGGACTAGCAGAGTCTTTCACGGGCAAATGAAGGCGTTTTGCCCCATCGCGAAACCGTGCCACCAATTGATGCAGATGCACGCGCCGCCAGGGCTCATCTTGAATTAACCTCAGACTCGCACGTGTGGCCTCGGCGAGGGCTGGCGGCAGAGCCGTTGTGTAGATATAGCTGCGCGATCGCTGCACCAGCGTCTCGATGAGCGCCTGTGAACCCGCCACAAAAGCGCCAAAAGTCCCAAATGCCTTGCCTAGAGTCCCGACCAGGACAGGCACCACATCCGGCGTGAGTTTAAAGTGCTCCAGCGTGCCACGGCCGTTCGCTCCCATGACACCGAGGCCATGGGCGTCGTCGACCATCAATGGGCAACCGCCGTGTTGAGCGACGTTGACGAGATCGGGAAGGGGCGCCAAATCGCCGTCCATGCTAAACACCGCATCAGTCACTATCAGCGAGCGCCGCGAGGGCTCGCGTTCCACGAGCTGTCGGAGGTGGTGCGCATCTCCATGGCGATAGCGACGTAACCGCGCCCGCGACAGGACGCCAGCATCGAGCAACGATGCATGGTTCAGTCGATCTTCGAATAGGCTGCTACCGCGGCCGACAAGAGCGCTCACAGCTCCCAAATTCGCCATATACCCAGTTGAGAAGAGAAGAGCGGCTTCGCGTCCTGTGAACGCTGCAAGCTCTTGCTCTAGCGCACGATGGGCACGGCTATGACCGGTAACCAGATGTGAGGCACCACTACCCACCCCGTGATCGTGGGCTCCGCGCTGCGCCGCTGAGACGACCTCCGGGTGATTGGCCAGGCCGAGATAATCGTTGCTACAAAAGGCGAGATAGCGACGACCATCGATGAGCGGCGCCGTCTCTTGAGGCCCCTCCAGGAGGTGGCGAACACGCAGCAGCTGTTGCGCACCACGCTGCTCGAGTTGTTCTGCGAGGTCGCTGTCGAGCTGCGCCGCGAGCGACCGTCGCCCCTCGCGGCCACAGTAATCACTCGGCGACGGCAAAACCATCATTAGCGCCATGGCTTGCTTGCGCCGTGATCCCCAGGCGGCGCAGCAGATCGCGGTCGCGAGCTCGGGCGGGATTATGGGTGGTTAGCAGCTTTTCACCATAGAAAATCGAATTAGCGCCCGCCAAAAAACACAACGCTTGCATCTCATCAGACATTTCCTCCCGCCCGGCGGACAAACGTACATAGGATGCCGGCATCAGGATCCGGGCAAGCGCGACGGTGCGCACGAACTCCAGCGGATCGAGCGCCTCGGTCCCCGCTAGAGGAGTGCCTTCTACCTGCACCAAAAGATTAATAGGCACACTTTCCGGATGGTTAGGAAGGGTTGCGAGCTCAACGAGCAATCCCACGCGGTCGTCCATGTCCTCTCCCATGCCGAGAATTCCGCCGCAGCAGACATTGATCCCGGCCTCACGAACGTGCGCCAGCGTGTCGAGCCGCTCTTGATAGCTTCGTGTAGAAATGATCTGTCCGTAGTATTCCGCTGAGGTGTCGAGATTGTGATTGTAGTAATCGAGGCCCGCTTCCTTCAGGTGGTGCGCTTGGTCGGCATTTAACATACCCAAAGTGACGCACGTCTCCAGACCAAGGGCCTTCACCCCCTCCACCATTCTTACGACTTCTTGCAGGTCGCGCTGCTTGGGGGATCGCCAAGCAGCGCCCATACAAAACCGCGTCGCCCCTTGCCTGCTGGCCTCCCGAGCGGCATCGAGCACCTCATCTAACGGCAATAGACGTTCGACTTCCCGCCCGGGTGGATAGTGGGCACTCTGTGGGCAATAGGCGCAGTCCTCCGGACAGGCGCCGGTCTTGATGCTCAGCAAGGTGCTCACTTGTATCTCATTTGGATTGAACCGTGCGCGGTGGATCTGCTGCGCGCGAAACAGGAGATCGTTGAACGGCAGCCGGTAAATCTCCATTGCTTCCTGCCGGCTCCAATCATGCCGAAGCTCCTCGGAAATCGGAGCCGCCATGTACCCCCCATCCATAAGCCTTAACCTCGTGTATTTTTCTCTGTGGGCTGGATATTCACGCTAGAATCATCACTGTTATTCGTGCGCATTGTCAACCCGTGACGCCTAGCTTCGTAAACAAGTGGCTAAAAAATAGCCATAACTATCTTCTGCCGACGGTATGCCTTCTCTGTGGCGCTGACAGCCAGGGGTCGGTCAACCTTTGTCATGGCTGCTGTGCGAATTTGCCGTGGATAGAACAGGCTTGTGTGCGCTGCGCTGTCGCTTTACCGGAATCATATTTGTGTCCCCATTGTCAGCAGAGTCCACCGAGCTTCGACAAAACTTATGCACCGTTCTGGTATCTCCCTCCCATTAGCGATCTTATCCTACGGCTTAAGTTTCAAGGTGTCCTTTCAGTCGCCCCCGCCCTCGGTTTGCTGCTGAGTCGTCGCTTAATTGACCGCATCGACGTTTATCCCGACGCACTGCTGCCGGTTCCTTTGCACCGCAGTCGGTTGCGCAGCAGAGGGTACAATCAAGCGGTTGAGATCGCCAGAATCGTCGCGAAACAGCTTGCTCTGCCGTTACTGGTGTCTGGCATTGAGCGGGTGCGTGCCACAGCGCCGCAATCTACGTTGAGGACGCACCAAGATCGCCAACGAAACATGCGCGACGCCTTTCGCGTTGAATGCGGCTTTGGAGAAGCGGCTCATATCGCTATTGTGGACGATGTGATGACGAGCGGGGCAACGCTGCAAGCCCTGGCAAGCGCTTTAAAACAACAGGGCGTGGCACGGGTAGATGTATGGGTTTGTGCGCGTGCCAGTTAAAAAGCATTGCGCGGTGGTAAATCGCCATCAAAACAAAATTCTCCCCGCTCGTATTCCGAAATCCAGCTATAGTCATCGTTTCGTCAACATCACCGTTCAGAGCGTAAAACGGTGCCCAGAATCTGTAAGCCGTTAGTTGCCTTGCCGCAAGGGTGTGTCCAGCAGAGATGCTGGGCTCAAGTCTACAAGGGTAAGACCGAGCCAGCAGAAGTGCCAGTGGCACTTCCGCCGGTCGCACGGGCTCGCCGTGGATGGCGAGCCCCGGTCCTGCAAGCGACGCAGGATTGCAGAGCGATGCAGGTAT
>JBAPTW010000395.1:0-4796 GCA_049282355.1 Gammaproteobacteria bacterium
CCTACCCCTCTCATACCAATTCTCGGATATCGGGATCGCCGCCGTCGACCAACCGGCGCCAGATATTAAAGGAACCGTTGCGCTCGCTGAACCAGTAGAAAGAATTCTCATCTGGATTGAAGCTCGCGTCGCGGTGTTTGCCGCGCCATTCCGTTTGACGCTGGTGTCCACCATTTTCGGGCGTATAAAATCAGATGTCGCGCGCGGCGTCGGTGCGTACTGAACCGAGGCGACTGAACCCGTTCTTGATGGCTTGACCGATTCGCCCATGATGGCCAAACAGCTCAAGCCGGCTCTTGCAGAATCTGCCTCGGCACTTGTCGACAAATTTGTTATGGCATTCGATAAGATGAAGCGATGAGCACGCGCACTGGAAAGTCCATCGCCGTCACGCTGAGCGTGCTGACACTGGTGGCTGTATTCCTATCCGATGGCATCCCCCCCATCCCGCTGGATGTACTTGATAGGCGCCTGGAATCGATGGCTGGCCGCCTGCTCGACCGCAAGGTCAAGATTGCCGGTCCGGTCTGGGTCAAACTTTCTCCGCGCCCGGTACTGGATTTCGCGGGGATCACCGTTTCTGATCCGCAAGGCTGGCCCGAAGACGGGAAACTGCTCGCGATCCGTAGCGGGCAGGCCAAAGTCAGGCTCCTGTCTCTGCTGTGGAGTGAAGTCCACATCGACAATCTTGCCGTTGACGGAGTTGACCTCCGGCTCGTCACGCGGGGCGATCAGGCGACCAACTACGATTTTCCGACCCTGGAATACGGAACTGAAGAAGACTCTGGTTACGAACTCAGGGGTCTGGACCTTATACGCCTGCGAGACATCCGGTTTAGCTACCTCGACGAGATTAGCGGCAAAAACTATGTCGTGACGGTGGATCAGGCCGAGGGTAACGGCACACCGGCGAGTCCCCTGAGGCTTTCCTTAAACGGCACGGCGATGGGCCAAGCGTATTCACTGGAGGTTACCGGCGGTTCATTACGCGAGCTCCTCGTTCCTGAGAAAGAATCCTGGCCCCTTGCGGATGGCCGGCTGAAACTGCCCGGCATGACCTTAGATCTTTCCGGTGCCCTTGTCAGGGCCAAAGATGAGATTGGCGGACACCTCTACCTTTCTTTGGCCGGTCAGAATTTGGACGACATCAGCGCGATAACCGGCGTGTCGATGCCGAAGACCGGCGACTACTCCCTGGAGGCCAGGATCGGTGTGTTACCGGGCAGGCTTCATTTCACGGAACTCCAGTTGACAGCATTGAACAGTTCGCTTGAGGGCGATCTGGTTTGTTTTCTAGATGGCGAGCGACCACGCCTGGCCGGGGATCTCACTCTCCCGATCATTCATCCCGCCCTATTTTCCGCTTTAAAAGGTCGCCCAACGGGATACAGTACGGCCAACGTCGGGCAAGATAACGCCGGCGGTGCTCTGCCATGGGAAATAATGCAACTCCTGGACGCCGACCTCCATCTACGGGTTGGAAACCTGGCTTGGGACCGGGTTCCCGTTAGCGATCTGCAGGCGACCGTTTCCCTGGTAGACGGTGATCTGAGGGTTCCCTTTTCTTTTACTGTCATGGCGGCATCGGCCGGCGGCCGCTTGGATATGCTGACCGGTGACGAAACGCCGGTGATGGAGCTGACGCTAACGAGCGAAAGCACAGAGCTTGCTCCATTGCTCGCGGCCCTCGCCGGGCCGAAGCAGTTAACCGGACAGCTCGGCGCCCTTGCCTTGAACGCGAAAACACGGGGCCACGGGATGCAAGACCTCACGCGCAGCCTCGACCTGAAGATGCAAATCGGCGCAACGGAACTGTCCTCTGAGTCGGGTCCCATATTGAAGACGAACGCTTTATCGCTTGAACGCAGACCGGGCCAGGCGTTCGCACTTTCCGGAGCCGGTGATTTCCTGGGCCGACCGTTCGACCTGCGGGCCCGGGCGGGCGGAGTCCCGCTGAATTTGCGGCTCAAGGCCTGCGACACGCACCTGCAGTTCGACGCCGCACTACCCACAGAACAGCGGCCTGCCTTGACCACGTTTCGTTTCTCGGTCAGTGGCGAAAAACTCTGCGGTTTTATGGCACCGGCGGAAGCATTTCTGGGTGAGAGCGTGGACTTTTCCGTCTCAGGGGAGGGAGAGCTCAGCTCCGCTGGTTGGGCAGTGGACCTTGAAACAGTCAAGCTGGGTGAGATGGTCCTTGACGCCAGGCTAGAACAGAGAATGAAAAACAAAAAGCACCAGCCGATCGTGGCGAATATACATAGCAAGAGCCTTGACCTCAGTCCACTTCTTCAAGACCGACTTAAGACTTCTCGGCGTACGCCGTCGCCCACTCAAGACGAAACTGAAGCGGGGAAGGCGGATGACGCCAAAGAACCGATCTCGCCGCAACAGCAAGCCGCCGAAATCGCGGAGCTGCTGGCCACGGAAATCGCGCCGCTGAAACGGTTCCTGGCAACGGACGTAATCCTGAAACTGCACGTGCAAAAACTTAACACAGGACAGTGCAACGCGACAGGTGTCAGACTTTCAGCGGAGACACAGGACGGTAAGCTGACGCAGGCCCCTTTCCAGGCCACAGTTGGCGGCGAACGTTTCATCGGCAATGCCGACATGGACTTCACTGGCGAAGTTCCGATCATACATGTTGAACTGGCTTCCGAAGACGTCAGCCTGCCGGACCTGTTCCGGGGGCTCCAACTCGGGGACGCACCGACGATTTCGGCCGATCATATCGGTCTGCAACTCACCCTTAAAGGAAAAAACATCAAGGACCTACTGCGGCAGAGTTCACAGCAAATGACGATCAAGGGCGGCAAATGGATGGTGCCGCGAGAGCTGTCAGAGCCATTGCGCATCGATATTGACCAGGCCGAATACCGCACCTCACCGGATACCCCGGCTGTGATCTCGCTCTCGGGCTTTGTCAATACCAGGCCGCTCAGCCTGGAAGTAACCGAAGACGGTCTGTTGGGACGCAAATCCAACAAACCCCTGATAATGACTTTGCAAGCCATATTAGCAGATACGGAACTTCGCATTGATAGCCAGGTGATCCGTAGAGCGGGCGCGGACAACGTCCTGCGATTGAATACCTTGCTGTTTGGTAAGCGCATGAGCGAGCTGAACGAGGTGCTCGGAATCAGTTTGCCACCACTCGGCCCTTATCGGATCGCGGGTTCCCTACAAATCGAGCGCGGCGCCTATACTTTGCACGACATGGTATTGCAGGTTGGGGACTCGGTGCTAAAAGGCGAGATGGTCGTCGCTGGCACATTGAACGACAAAGGTAGTTATGGCATTCCGATTACCTTTCGGACCAAGTTGAATGCCGAGTCCATTCAATTGAATGATTTTCGCGTTGGTGATTGGTCGGCGTTGGGGGTTCAGGAAGAGGAAGCGTTAGCGAAGGAAGTAGATCAATCTCAGGATGCGCAACAAGCAAGTGAAGAACAGTTGAACGATCTGCTTGGCCCAAGACTGGCGACGGCGTTCAAGGGATCACTGGATATTGAAGTTCAGCAAGTTCTTTCTGGAAAGGACAATCTTGGGGGAGGTTTGTTGAGCGCCCGACTCAAGAACGGCCGCTATACCCTGGACACGCTTCGTCTCGACATTCCCGGTGGCACGATCCAGATTCAGGGCGCATTCCGGCCGGAAGAGGCCTCGACTGAAGCCGGCCTCAGCATGCAGATCGAGCATTTCGATTATGGAATCCTCGTGAGGCGCGCTGTGCCCAAGGCTGATGTGAAAGGCGAGCTAAACTTGAACCTCGACCTTTACTCGGAGGCTGAGAATCCACATCAGCTCAAGCAGAGTGTTAACGGCCGTTTTCGACTCGGCGTCGTACCCCAGGAGCTTCTGGCAGGCATTATCGATTTGTGGGCGATCAACATTATCACTGCCGCCCTGCCGAAGCTCATGAAGGGTACCGAATCGACAGTCAACTGCCTCGCGGGCGACTTCATCCTAGACGACGGCATAATGCGACCAGAGGTGTTTTTGCTCGATACCACCAAGATGCGGGTCGAAGGCAAGGGAGAGGTGAATTTCAAGACCAATACCATCAATTTTCACCTGAAGCCGGCGCCAAAGAAAGCACAGTTCTTTAGCCTGGCGACCCCTGTCAGTGTCTCCGGCACCATCACCGACGCGGATATCGGCGTCACTCCTGGTGCTGTGCTCGGCACCATTGCCCGGCTGGCCACCAGTGTTGTCGCCGTCCCTTTTAAGAAGATCTTCACCGACGACATGAAACCTGACGGCCGCGAGGTTTGTGGGGCGGCCATAAGTTGGGTAAAGGAGGCTCGAACCCGATGATATACCGAGCTGCCTGCCAGTCGAGCCTAACCCTGGAGGCCTGCAAAGAAGACGCAGCCCAATCCATGATGTCCACTCTCACAACGGTTCTGCTGACAGCTTGCGCTGGGAGGGGCCTGGCCAGCCACGGATGGGGGCACTACAAACACCACCGGTAGCGGCACGACGAATGGCCGGCAGCGCCTGAGGGGCACGATTCTCCGCAAAGCTCTAAACCCAGCAACTCACAACCCCCACTCTGCAACCTAACGGATTTTCTTGGGGTCGAAATGTTTCGCCACCCGCTGCGGCTATTTTTGCAACATCCGCATCTGTGAAATCACCTTCAGACCTCCTGAAGTCGCGGATTATCGATGACCCCAAAATTGGGCACATCGTACGTAGTGGAGCGGCGTAGAGGCGCATCTAGGGCTCAAGCCAAATCCTAGACAACGCTCTATATCATTGATTCTCCGTTCTGAGATCAGGAAGTCTGA
>JBAPTW010000396.1:0-10586 GCA_049282355.1 Gammaproteobacteria bacterium
TCGCGGCCGCTCTTGGGCCTGGTTTGGCCAAGGCGGCTCTTGCGGGAGAGCTGGACGGTCGTTTAGTAGATACTTCCTTTGTCATCGATGGTGACGCTGTCCTTAAGATCATCACCGATCGCGAGCCCGCGGGTCTGGAGATTATCCGCCACTCGACAGCCCACCTCATGGCCCATGCGGTCAAGGCACTCTTTCCCGAGGCTCAAGTCACCATTGGGCCGGTCATCGAAGAGGGGTTTTACTATGACTTCGCTTACGAGCGCGCCTTTACGCCGGAGGACTTGGAGGCGATCGAAGCGAAAATGCATGCGATCGCCAAGGAAGATCTGCCAGTCAGCCGAAGCGTCATGGATCGGCAACAGGCGATCCAGTTTTTCCGCGACATGGGCGAGGGCTACAAGGCGGAGATTATTTCGGATATTCCCGAGGCCGAGGCGATCTCCTTGTATAGGCAAGGTGACTTCGTCGATCTCTGCCGTGGCCCGCATGTGCCGAGCACCGGCCGGCTTCGCGCCTTCAAGCTGATGAAGGTGGCCGGCGCTTATTGGCGCGGCGATTCCCGCAATGAGATGCTGCAACGCATTTACGGCACTGCCTGGCCGAACAATCAGATGCTCAGCGCCTATCTGCATCGGCTCGAGGAGGCGGAGCGGCGCGATCACCGCCGCATCGCGAAGGAGCTCGACCTCTTCCACTTCCAGGAAGAGGCGCCGGGCATGGTGTTCTGGCACGATAAAGGATGGGTGATCTACAAAGAGATCGAAAACTATATCCGCGGCCTGCTGGATAGGCGCGGCTATCAGGAGGTACGCACACCGCAGATCGTGGATCGCAGCCTGTGGGAGCGTTCCGGGCACTGGGATAAGTTTCGCGACGAGATGTTCACCACCCACTCGCAAAACCGTGACTACGCGGTAAAGCCGATGAACTGTCCGTGCCACATCCAGATTTTCAATCACGGTCTCAAGAGCTATCGCGATCTGCCGTTGCGCATGGCCGAATTCGGGTCCTGTCACCGCAATGAGCCCTCTGGTGCACTCCACGGGCTGATGCGGGTGGTCAGCTTCGTCCAAGATGACGCCCACATTTTCTGCACCGAAGAGCAGGTTCAAGTGGAGGTTGCCGCGCTTATCGATCTGATCTTCGAGGTCTATGGGGATTTCGGTTTCCACGATATCTTGATCAAGCTCTCGACCCGGCCGGAGCAGCGGGTAGGCAGCGATGAGGTTTGGGACAAAGCGGAAAAGGCTTTGGAGCGGGCCCTCAATGCGAAGCGCATCGACTGGGATCTGCAGCCCGGCGAAGGCGCATTCTACGGTCCGAAGGTGGATTTTTCCCTGAGAGATTCCATCGGTCGCGTTTGGCAGTGCGGTACCATTCAGGTGGATTTCTCTATGCCGGGTCGACTGGGAGCCCAGTATGTCAGCGAGGATGGTAGCAGGCAGATACCGGTGATGTTGCATCGGGCGATCTTGGGCTCTGTAGAGCGCTTTATCGGAATTCTCATCGAGGAGTACGCCGGTAAGTTCCCGCCGTGGCTCGCGCCGGTACAGGCGGTGGTGATGAACATCACCGACCGGCACCGCGAATATGCCTCATCTGTAACAAAATCCTTGCAAAATCAGGGCTTCAGGGTGCGATCGGACTTGAGAAACGAGAAGATCGGTCTTAAAATCCGCGAGCACACGTTGCAGCGCGTGCCCTACATGTTGATTTGTGGGGACCGGGAGATGGAAAACGCTGCAGTGGCAGTACGAACCCGTGGCGGCAAGGATTTGGGAGGAATGGCACTGGCAGGCTTTGCCGAACGGTTACGGGTGGATATTGCCCGTCGCGGTCGTCATCAGAAGGAGAAATAGATATCGTCGCGGAGAAAAAGAGCAGGCTCAATGAAGAGATCACTTCTCGAGAGATTCGCCTTATCGGCGCGGATGGAAAACAGGTGGGGATCGTCCCTCGAGAGGAAGCCCTGGCCCTGGCAGAAACGTCGGAGCTTGACCTGGTAGAGATCTCGCCCACTGCGGACCCCCCGGTCTGCCGGTTGATGGACTACGGGAAGTTTGTTTTTCAGCAGAGCAAAAAGCGCCAGGCGGCACGTAAAAAGCAGCAGCAGGTCCAGCTCAAGGAAGTAAAATTTCGACCCGGTACGGGAGAGGGTGATTACCAGACCAAACTGAGAAATCTGAAGCGGTTCCTCGGCCACGGTGACAAGACCAAGGTCACGATGTGGTTTCGCGGGCGCGAGATGGCGCATCAAGATCTCGGACTGAAGCTGCTGCAGCGGGTCGAGTTGGATCTCGATGAACTGGCTAAGGTCGAGCAAACGCCTAAGCTCGAGGGTCGGCGAATGTCGATGGTTTTGACGCCAAGAAAATAGGGGTCAGACCGGTGGTAGGTGCCGAGACAGCATCGGGTCCGCCGGCACCCGATGAGCTAAGAAGCTGTTTGAAAACAATAGTGTTTAAAACAGCTTCTAACATCAGGTATTGAGAGATAACATGCCTAAAATAAAGAGCAATCGAGGCGCGGCGAAGCGCTTTAAGCCACGGCTCGGCGGTGGTTTCCAGCGCGCGCAGTCACATCTGAATCACATTTTGACGAAAAAACGAACCAAGCGTAAGCGTCAGCTTCGAAGCCTGGAGCCGGTGTCTGCGGCCGATACGCGGGCGGTTCGGCGTCTGTTGCCCTATAGCTAAGGAGAGGTTACATGCCAAGGGTCAAACGCGGGGTCACGAGCCGCGCCAGACATAAGAAGGTGCTTGCCCAGGCAAAGGGCTATCAAGGTCGCCGCAAGAGCATCTTTCGGGTGGCGAACCAAGCGGTGATTCGCGCCGGGGAGTATGCGTACCGCGATCGCCGCCAGCGTAAACGGCAATTTCGGGCCTTGTGGATCACGCGCATCAACGCCGCTGCCCGTACTTGTGGTCTTTCCTACAGTTGTTTCATGGATGGGCTCAAGAAAGCCGGGGTGGTTCTCGATCGCAAGGTGCTCGCCGATCTGGCGGTGTTCGACAGCCAGGCCTTCGCTGCGCTTGCTGAGCGGGCTAAAGCCCAGTCATAACCCGCTTCGGTGGGTGGCGGTGTTGGCGTCTGCGGTGGAGAGGCCGGCACGCCGTTCGTCGATGAGGGACTCGATGCTCCTCCAACGCTGCTGATCAATACGATAAATGCTCAAATTCATCGCCGGTCATGCCGCCTCACGCGAGTAACAAAAGCGCTGGGGCCGTGGCGGATATTGCGGGCGTCCTCGCCGGCGCTCATGAAGCCATTGCCGCGGCGGCCGAGCTGGAGGCGCTTGACCAATTGCGGGTGCGCTACCTCGGAAAGCAAGGAATTCTCACGGCGCGGCTCAAGAGTCTCGGCCAATTACCGGCTGCCGAGCGCCCACGGGTCGGCCAGGTCATCAACGAAGCCAAGCAGTCGCTACAGGATGCTCTGGAGTCGCGGCGCACAAGCTTGGAGGCCGAGGAGTTAGCGCGTTTTTTGGAGGCCGAGCGCCTCGATGTGACCCTGCCGGGCAGGGGCCATACGCCGGGGGGGCTGCATCCGATTACCCGCACGCTCGAACGCATCGAGGGGTTCTTCCTCCAAGCCGGCTTCATTATCGCCGAAGGTCCCGAGATCGAGGACGATTACCACAACTTCGAGGCCCTCAATATACCGGCGCATCATCCTGCGCGGGCGATGCACGATACCTTTTACTTCAATGGGCACGCGTTACTTCGCACCCATACCTCGCCGGTGCAGATCCGCGTCATGCAGGCAGGCACGCCGCCGTTTCGGGTGATTGCGCCGGGGCGGGTATACCGCTGCGACTCCGATGTCACGCATACGCCGATGTTCCACCAGGTGGAGGGATTTCTGGTAGATGAGGATGTGAGCTTCGCCGACCTGAAAGGTATTCTGGTGGAGTTCGCGCGGGCTTTTTTTGAGCGCGCGCTGGCACTTCGATTTCGCCCCTCCTATTTCCCGTTTACCGAACCCTCTGCCGAAGTGGATGTGCAATGCGTGATGTGCGCCGGTAAGGGGTGCCGCGTTTGTGGGGAAACCGGTTGGCTCGAGGTGCTGGGCTGCGGCATGGTCCACCCCAAGGTATTTGAGAACGTGGGAATCGATAGCGAGCGCTACACGGGCTATGCGTTCGGTATGGGCGTTGAGCGGCTTGCCATGTTGCGCTATGGGGTCAATGACTTGCGGTTGTTCTTTGAGAATGATCTGCGCTTCCTAGAACAATTTCGCTAACGATTCTGCGCGCTGATGCTTTTCCCGAGCACAAAAAAATTCAGCGCGGCGCTGCACGCCACCGCCGACAGGGGCACATGACAAAAGCTAACGGACGATGAAGTTTAGCGAACAATGGCTTCGTGAATGGGTGGATCCGCCGGTTACGACCAAGGAGCTGGTGGCGCAGCTGACCGGCGCCGGGCTGGAGGTGGCGGGCTGGGAGCCGATTGCCGAGGCGTTGGAAGGCGTGCTGGTGGGCGAGGTTCTGGAGGTCGAGTCACACCCGAGCGCTGCCCGATTGCGCCTTTGCCAAGTCGACATTGCTGCCGACCGGCCGCTTGCCATCGTGTGCGGGGCGCCGAACGTGCGCCCCGGGCTGCGGGCGCCGTTAGCCCGTGTCGGGGCCCGCTTACCCGATGGAACGACCATCAAGGTGGCCTCGATCCGCGGCATCGAGTCGGCAGGCATGCTGTGTTCGGCCAAAGAGCTCGGGTTATCGGAGGACGCGACGGGACTTCTTGAGCTACCGGCGGATGCCCCCATAGGTGCCGACTTGAAGGATTATCTCAGCCTTCGCGACGTGAGCATCGATGTCGACCTCACGCCCAATCGGGGCGATTGTCTCAGCATTGCCGGCATTGCCCGCGAGGTGGGGGTACTGAATCGGCAACCGGTGCGGCGCATCGCTTTGCAGCCGGTGCCAAGCACGGTCGAGGATCGGTTTCCGGTTTTTCTGGACTCGGGGGAGGATTGTCCGCACTACGTCGGGCGCGTCATTCGCAACGTCGATGTGCGCGTGCCGACGCCGCTCTGGCTGCGCGAGCGACTGCGGTGTAGCGGCGTGCGCAGTCTTGGTGCGGTGGTCGACATTACCAACTACGTGCTGTTGGAGCTCGGCCAGCCGCTGCACGCTTTTGATCTGGAACGGCTCAGCGCATGCATTCGGGTCCGACGCGGTCGCACCGGGGAAAGCCTGCGACTGCTCGATGGTAGCGAGGTGCAGCTAGACGCTGATACCTTGGTGATTGCCGACGATCAGCATCCCGTGGCACTAGCTGGCATCATGGGTGGTGCGGCATCTGCCGTTGCCGATACGACGCGCCATCTGTTCTTGGAAAGTGCCTTTTTCACGCCACGGGTGCTCGCGGGTGTGGCCCGTCGCCATGGGCTGCATACCGACTCTTCGCACCGCTTCGAACGAGGCGTCGATCCGGCGCTGCAGCGTGTCGCCCTAGAGCGGGCAACTGATTTGCTGCTGCGCATTGCGGGGGGTGAGCCGGGGCCAATCATGGAGGAGAGCTTACCGAGCGCTTTACCAAAACCGCCTCGGGTGCGTCTTCGCCGAGCGCGCATCAGCCGCTTGCTCGGCGCCGAGGTCCCTACCGAAGAGGTCTCGGATATCTTGGACCGCCTTGGCATGACTACGGCCGCCGATGACGAAGGCTGGCACGTCACGGCGCCGACTTTTCGTTTCGACATCGAGCGTGAAGCCGATCTGATTGAGGAAGTGGCCCGCATCAGCGGCTATGAGGCAATCCCCGAGAATCGGCCGCGGTTGCCCCTCGGTATAACCACCATTGCGGAGGAAACGGTGGGGATTGGCCGGGTGCGCCAGAGCTTGGTGGAACGAGGCTACACTGAAGCGGTGACCTACAGCTTTGTCGATCCACGCTTGCAGTCGCTCATCGATCCCGACGCCGCTCCCATGCGCCTGACCAATCCCATTTCCGCCGACATGGCGGTCATGCGTACCAATCTTTGGGCAGGGCTGTTGCAGGTGCTACTGCATAACAGCAAACGTCAGCACGCGCGGATCAGGATATTTGAAACCGGCCTTACCTTTCGGACGCAAGCCGGCGAGTTGCGTCAAGAGCCGATGCTCGGCGGTTTAGCCGCCGGGCCCGTCTATCCCGAGCAATGGGGGGTGGCGGAGCGCGATACAGATTTCTTCGACGTCAAATCCGATATTGAGGCGCTGCTTGCTCTGACCGGGACGCTGCCGGCGTTTCGCTTTAAGCCCATGGCGCATCCGGCGCTGCATCCCGGGCAGGCGGCGGTGATCGAGCGTGCCGGTCGCCCAGTGGGTATGTTCGGGGCACTGCATCCGCGGATCGTGCGTGAGCTGAAGCTTGCTCAGGTGCCGTTTGTGTTCGAGCTGGAGCTCGCTAGCATCAGCGTGCGCACACTCCCGGCATTTGAACCGCTGTCTCGATTTCCGCGCGTGCGCCGCGACATCGCCATTATCGTCGATGAAACGGTTGCTGCGCAGTCGGTCGCTGATTGTATCCGCAGTGCAGGTACCGCGCTCTTGGTTGACCTTTACGTGTTCGACGTGTACCGTGGCGAAGGTATTGATCCAGGTAAGAAAAGTCTTGCCTTAGGGTTGATTTTTCAGGCATCATCAAGGACGCTCAATGACGAGGAAGTCGATGCGCTGGTCGCCGCGGCCGTAAATTCTTTGAGTGATCATTTTGGAGCGATATTAAGGAGTTGACGTGGCACTGACCAAGGCAGATATGGCAGAGAAGCTGTACGAAGAATTGGGTCTGAACAAGCGCGAGGCCAAGGAACTGGTCGAGCTGTTTTTCGAGCAGGTGCGTGCGGCGCTCGAGGCCGGCGATCAGGTCAAGCTCTCGGGGTTTGGAAACTTTGATCTCAGGGACAAGAACGAGCGGCCCGGGCGTAATCCCAAGACCGGTGAAGAAATCCCCATCACGGCTCGCCGGGTGGTGACATTTCGACCGGGGCAAAAGCTCAAGGCGCGAGTGGAAGCCTATGCTGGAGCCATCAAGCAATAGGGAGCTCCCCCAGATCCCAGGGAAGCGCTACTTCACCATCGGCGAAGTGAGCGATCTCTGCGGCGTCAAACCCCACGTGCTGCGGTATTGGGAGCAGGAATTTCCGCAGCTGAGCCCGCTGAAGCGTCGAGGCAATCGACGCTACTATCAGCGGCAGGATGTGATTCTCATCCGCCAGATTCGAAATCTTCTCTACGACCAAGGATTCACTATCGGTGGAGCACGGCAGTGGCTCTCGGGCAACGACGCCAAGGTAGATGTGACCCAGAGCCGCCAAATCATGCACCAGATCCGCATTGAGCTCGAGGAAGTCCTGCTTATCATGAGGAGGTGATTGCCGTCGCCAAACGGGCACCTCATACGTCAAACCTGCGGACCGCGGTGCGGGGCCTATCGCCGCTGTACTTCCGGTTGTTGGTTCCCTACAATCATCAGCTTGGCCCGCCAGGCGAGCGGGTAGTTCTACTATACGGGGCGTAGCGCAGCCTGGTAGCGCACCTGAATGGGGTTCAGGTGGTCGGAGGTTCAAATCCTCTCGCCCCGACCAGCAACTTGTTGAAAAATAAGCCGTTTGCGCACTCTTGCAAGCGGCTTATTTTATTTTGCCTCGGCGGGTGTGCCGGAAAATGTGCGAGCGAGGCGGCACCCTCGGTTCACATTCTGGGCATACTGCGCCACGTGACCCGGAGCCAGGTGGGCATATCGACGGGCCATGTCGTAGTCATCCCAGCCGGCCAACTCCATGAGTACCTCAAGTGGTGTGCCCGCCATCACGTGCCAGCTGGCCCAGGTATGGCGCAAGTCATGCCATCGAAAGTCGTCGTACTTGTATACCGTTTGAGTTGGATAAAGGCTGCCCGCCTCTTTTCCCCGGTAGGGACGAATACCCGACCGATCGAGCGCCTTGCGCCAGGCCTTGCCGTTCGGATTCGCGACTGGCTGGTCGTGATAGGTGAACACCCATACCAAGTGCTTACCGATCTGACGGCGTAGCACCAATAGCGCTTCATCGTTGAGCGGCACGTTGAGCGCCACCCCGTCCTTGGCTTCGTCAGCATGCACCCACGCCACCCGGCGGCTGAGGTCCACTTGTGACCAGGTGAGCCCCGTGACGTTGGCAGCTCGCAGCCCGGTGGCAAGCGTGAAGCGGGCTATCTCCGCCAAGTGGTTGGGGAGTGCCGACAGCAGCCGGTCCGCTTCGTCTTGGGTCAACCAGCGAATGCGCTGTTTTGGTACCCGGCGAAAGCGCAATCTGGGCGCCTTCTCCAGCCAGTCCCACTCCTGTTCCGCAGCGCGCAAAATGGTGCGGATGATCTGCAAGTAGTGATTCACCGTGGCCGGCGAGACTGCCTCGCGGGCCTTCGCCGCCGCAATCGCTTCACAACGGCTCGCCGTGATCTCGTCCAAATACAGACCTCCAAGATGGGGATTGAGCCACCGCAACCGCTGAAGATCATCCCCGAGAGTCGCCTTGTGCTGATGGGCTGCTATCCAGCGCACGACGGCTTCCTGCCACGTTCGCCGCGGCTTGTCGCCGAGTCGGTGAACCCGCCAGAGCTCAGCCTTTAGCCGGTCGGCGTACTCTTGGGCCCGGCGTTTGTCGTCAGTCCCAGTAGAGCGGCGTATCTCCTGTCCGTTTGGTGCCGTGAAGCGGCACCACCATTTTTTTGAGTTTGGGCGTCGGTAGAGTGACATAAGGGACGCTCCTTTCGGTCACCCTGCGACACCTGCCCGCTGCCACGATAGCGAGAACGCAGGTAGTCGGCAAGATCCGCTTCAAGGAAGACCCAACACTTGCCCGGCTTAGCTCCTGGAACATCGCCGGCTTGCACCTTCTTGCGGAGTGTCTGGGGATGAAGTTTCAGAAATTCAGCGGCCTGCTGCAGGTCAAGGGTTTTCATCCGATTCCCTCCGTGGCTTCGGGCACAGTGATGGTCGTACTTTAAGTGCGCCGCTGGGTTACAGGGCGAGAAGTCAGTGTTGTTTGAGCTTCTTTTTTCCCTACAGACTTCCCATGGCTCTGTCTATAGAACACGAAAATATGACCTACTCCCCCCAGTGCGGTATTCCTCGCACCCAAACTTACCTACCTTACATTTCTCCCTGAAGGCATTCCAAAGGCAGTTGTTCTACAATTATAGTTGTTAGCAGACGACAAATATAATTGTAAACGTCGGCGTTGGCCGGCTGCGCTGTCGCCTCGGGGTCTATCCAAAATGTTTAACTTCTAGTTGAGGAGGACGGCCATGAGCCAAAAACAACACCAGACCGTTGACAATGTCGTGTCGATCCTGAGGCAGGTGACGCGAGATGAACGGCTTGCCCAGGAGCGGGGGCTGTTGGTAAATCGGCGCCGCCGAGATCGCGTGACCCAGGCGATTATCGCCATTCAGGCGCTAGCGATCCTCGTGCTCTCAGGCCTGCTGGCCGCGAGTCTCTGGTGGGGGTGGGGGGGCTGCTACGACGCGAGCCGCACAAACGTGGCCAGCGTCTCTTCGTCCGGTAACTGACCGGTTCGCGCCATGGACTCGTAGAGGGCGACGATGACCTTCGCCTTCTCGCGTGCGGACAGGGACGTCCCGGTTGCCTTCTTCACATCGGCTTGCATGAGCTCAAAGCCGGCAAGGACGTCCGTCAGGACAGCGAGATTCAGCGCTGCGTTTCCCTCTTTGGGCGTCACCATGGGGCCGCGTTCGAGCGCGAGCCATTCAGGGCGCACGCCGGTCGCCACCGCGATGTGCACCGCGTACCCGGTGCGCTCGGACTGCTCGGTCTTGATCCGAGAGATGGTTTGCTGCCGGCAGGTTGTGCCCCCCGGGAGCCGTTGGATCGCGTTGGCCAGCGAGGCCTGTGAGAGGCCGGCGTGATCCAACGCTCGGTCGATGCGCTCGCTCAGTTTCATAACTAAAGCGTATCACATTTTCATTAAAGTACGACTACGGAAATTGTTTACAACTTATGAACTAACAATATAATTTGGTAGAAACAATAAAGAGAGTATACAATTTCTTCCAGGAGTCGAGCGGTATTGAACGCCTTGGCCGCCATCGTCGGGAGCAGGATGCTCGCACCAGGCCCGGCGCATGAGGCAGGTCCAAATCACGAACGTCGATATCGGTCTACCCGTGCGGCAGGCGGCGGGCCGAAACGCTCGTGCGTTTGCCTCGTGAGCGTCCCCATCGAGTGAGGTTCGGCTATTCGGCCGCTACGGGCGATCCGCCCGGTCGGGAGGGTGTGGTCCGCCTTGTCGCTCCGGCGGGGGAGCTCTGCCAAGGGTGGGATCCCGTGTGGCAACGGCGGGGCCGCGGTACTCGCGCGTGTTGCCTCCACGGGAAAATGGCGGGGTGCTGTTGACACCAAAGGCTGGGGGTGACGTGTTCGGGTTTGGACCTCACGGCGGCGTGCTATGAGCGACAGCGCGCCCTTTAGCGAAGTAAAGCGATGCGATCCGAGAGATGAGGGGCAGGTTGATGGGTCGGCCGAGTTCCCGCCAAGCGATCCGGTTGTGGGGGCGCCGATGGCCGTCGCCATCGACCAGATCGAACCCTATGACCGCAATCCGCG
>JBAPTW010000397.1:0-2438 GCA_049282355.1 Gammaproteobacteria bacterium
CTTAAGCAAGGAGCTGAACCTCGCTTACAGCCCGGTGTCGGCGGACGGGTTGCTCACCACAACGCAGCGGATCACCATTAACCCGCAGCCCGCCGGGCATTACACGATTTCTTCTGACCTTCTGGATTTATAGTGGTCCCCGAAAACCGAACCACGAATTAAGGTGATAATACAGCTCGTGGCAAGCGTTGAAAGGGCAACGGCATGAGGAAGACGATGACGGCGCAGTTGAAGGCGACAGTCGCCTTGGAAGCCTTGAAGGGCGAAAAGACACAAGCCCAGATCGCCAGCGAGTACGAGGTTCATCCGAATCAAGTGAGCGCGTGGAAGCAAGAAGCGCAAGCGGTGCTGGTGGAAGCATTCTCCAAGAAGCGAGGTCGGAAAGCACGCGAGAACGGTGCTGGAGAGCAGGCGTTGTACGAGCAGATTGGGCGACTGCAAATGGAGTTGGACTGGTTGAAAAAAAAGTCCAAGCCTTACCTATGACGGTCAGAGCAGACATGATTGAGGCCGCTTCAGCACTTTCCATCCGACGCCAGTGCCTCTTGCTTAACGTCCCCCGCAAGCGTTGGTATGCGCCGGCGACGCTCGAGTCGGCCGAGGACCTCGAGCTCAAACGCCTGCTTGACGAGGAGTACTTGCGCCACCCGTTTTACGGCAGCCGACGGATGAGGGCTTATCTACGAAGCCTCGGCTGGGAAATCAATCGTAAGCGGGTGCGCCGCCTGCTACGGGAAATGGGCCTCACGGCAGTGGGTCCCAAGCCCAATACTAGGCGCCGCGACAAAGCGCACGCGGTGTATCCGTACCTGCTGCGCGATGTGGCGATCGAACGCGTGAACCAGGCGTGGAGTGCCGATATCACCTACATTCCGCTCGCCCACGGCTTCGCGTATCTGGTGGCGATCGTCGACGGGTATTCGCGCCAGGTCCTGGCCTGGCGGATCTCCAATACGCTCGATGCCGGGTTCTGCGTCGATTGCCTGCGCCAAGCACTGGCTGATTTTGGCGTGCCCGAGATCTTCAACACCGATCAAGGCTGTCAGTTTACCAGCGAGGCGTTTACCGGCGTGCTGAAGAGCCACGACATGGCCATCAGCAGGGATGGCCGCGGACGGGCTTTAGACAACGTATTCATTGAGCGGCTCTGGCGAAGCGTGAAGTACGAGGACGTCTATCTGCAGGGCTACGAGACCATCCCAGAGCTCATCCTGGGACTTACTCGCTACTTCGCCTTCTACAATGAAGAGCGTCGCCATCAGTCACTCGATTACCTCACACCAAACGAGGTGTACATGAAGGCAATCCCCACTCAAGCGGTTGAAACCACGGCGACGGCTTGATGGATAGGAATCACCTTAAATTCCTGCAAATTTGGTCTTGACAGAGGGGTCCACCATATCCTTACGGACGTATTGATAAAGGAGCTGGTGAAGAAAAGGTGCGGACTCAGGCCAGAATTGGCTGACGCCCTCCAGCCGACCGAGAACGCGGTTCGCCTGGTCCATCTCTCTGATGAGCGCGGCATTCAGGTCGAGCGGAGGTACCGGGGGAAGCGGCGCAGGCATATACGCGCGGTACGGCTCACCCGCCACTGTCTGGGCAGGTATTCTCCCGTTGTCCGTTTCATAGTCTCTCTGCTAGCCCCTATTGAAATGATCCTTTCATTCCGGGCGCATTTTCGACTTTCTGTGAAACAGATAAGGCTAAATCGTTTAATTGGCAACTGTTGGCGGTGGCGCCCCCGCTACACCCCACCCTACTCCGAATCAAGGTTGCGGTTGGACGTCCGGGCAAACCAGAGGCTTCGGCGATTTCATGAGAAACGCCGGTCGAGAGTTGCTGGCGGCCAAGTACACCCCTTGACAACGGCAACTCGCTGACAGTATTTCTTCGGCAGCTCACAACCTTAGTAGCGAAAACATGCATACTCGGGATCTTGCCCATTGGCAGCACGATCATGTGTTCGACCAGGATGAAGTAAAGCCCGGCGAAAGGCACACACTGCTGGTCGTCGCCATCACCGTAGTTATGATGGTCGTCGAAGTCACGGCCGGGATTGCTTACGGATCCATGGCTTTGCTGGCCGACGGTTTACATATGGCGTCCCACGCCACCGCTCTTGGCATTTCGCTGTTCGCCTATATCTATGCGCGCCGGCTTGCCGCCGATCGCCGCTTTAGCTTCGGCACCGGAAAGGTCAATAGTCTGGCCGGATTCGGCAGCGCCGTCCTGTTGGCAGGATTTGCGTTTGTGATGGCGAGCGAAAGTACGGTTCGACTGGTCAATCCTGTTGCGATTGCTTTTGATCAAGCCTTAATCGTCGCCGTGCTGGGCCTGTTAGTGAATGCCCTCAGTGCTTGGCTGCTCGCAGCCACACCTCACCAGAAAGCACGCGGACACACTCACGCTCATCACCACGACCACAACCTACGGGC
>JBAPTW010000398.1:0-2422 GCA_049282355.1 Gammaproteobacteria bacterium
GAGCTTGCCCGCGGGCCGGTCCATGAAGTCGTAAAGCCCGGTGGCCTTGGTCAGGCGCTTGCGGCGCGCGGCGCGCTCTTTGGCGCCCTGGTCGAAAAGTCGTCCAAAGAACTCCAGATTCTCGACGACACTCAAGTCCGAATAGAGGTTCTTGCCCAGCCCCTGCGGCATATAGGCGATGCGCGGCCCGGCCCGGTTGCGGTGGGCGCTGTCGGCCATGTCGCCGCCGAGCACCGCGACACTGTCGGTCTGGATTTTCCGTGCCCCGGCGATCAGCCCTAACAGCGTGGATTTGCCCACGCCGTCGGGGCCGATCAGCCCGACGCCCCGGCCTGCCGGAATGTCGAGGGAGACAGTGTCTAGCGCGGCGGTCTTGCGGTAGCGATGCGACACTTCGTCGATGCGCGCGACGATGTCTGGGGTATTCTCATTGCCTACCGTCATTGCTCCGAGCCCGTCAGACGCCCTTCAAGGTAATCTGGCCAGGGGATGCTCTCGTCGGCCCGGACATAGCCAACGCCACGCAAGCCGGTCTTCACCCGTTCGATATGCTCAAGCACCAGCTCGGTCGGGATGCGCAGCTTCACACGGAACATCAACTTCTCGCGCTCGCGGCGCGTCTCCACCTGCTTCGGCGTGAACTGGGCCTGCGGCGAGACAAAAGTGACCCTGGCCGGAATCGGCAGATCGGGGGCTACATCGAGCACGATCCGCGCCTCCGAGCCGATCTGCAAAACGCCCGCAGCGGCCGCGGGTAGAAAAATCTCCATATAGACGCTGGACAGATCGAGCAGCGTCATCACCTTGCCGCCCGCGCCGAGCACTTCCCCTTTCTGCGTGAGCCGATAGAGAACGCGTCCGACGACCGGGGCTTTGAGGACGGCGTCATCGAGTTGGGCCTCGATCTGGCGCACAGAGGCGCGGTAGGCATCGATGCCCCTTTTCAGGGTACGCAGCCGTGCTTCCGCCAGCGCGACGGCCGACTGGGCCGCGTCGCGTGCATTGCGCCGTTCATCGGCCAGGCTCTGAGATGCTAAGCCGCGCTTTTGCAGTGTCGCAATGCGCTCGTATTCCTGGCGCGCATAAGCCAGGTCATTGCGTGCGCGCGCTAGCTGCACTTCGGCCTCCTTGACGGCTTCCAATCCTTGCTCCAGGTCCGCCCGTGCACGGTCAAGCTGGGCCTGAAGCTCGGCGACATCCATTTTGGCGAGTACCTGCCCGATTTCGACCAAATCTCCCTCGTCGACGAAAATATCGATTACCCGTCCGGCATATTTGACCGAGATGTCGACTTCATTGGCTTCGATCCGACCATTGCCGGAGGCGATCCCCTCAGGAAGCCGTGACTGCTACTTCTGCCACCACTGCCAGGCGAATCCGCCTGCCGCGCCCGCCACAACCAGGACCACGAGGATCCATTTCAGATATTTTTTCATGCTCGATTTCGATACATCGTTTTAGTTTGTTTTCGTGATACTTGACTATTATGCGATTCATTCAGAAGTCTTGGCATTTGTCTGCTTAGTCAAGAGCAAATAAAGGTAGGGCACAATAACGAGCGAGAGCACCGTCGATGCGATCAGCCCGAAAATCACGGCATAGCAGAGCGGCCTCCACATCGGATTGCTGATGGCGAGCGGCGTCAGCCCGACGATCGTGGTCAGGCTTGTGCTCAGGATGGGACGGAGCCGGTCGGAGGCCCCGCGTGCGGCGGCGCGCGCGACCGGATGCCGACGGCGCCCGTCACTCGATCTCCCTTTGCGCCACCGCAGTCCCATCGATCAGCTCCGACGGAGGGTAGAGGATGACCCGTTCGCCGGGCTCCAATCCGTCCAACACCTGCGCCTCGATCCCGTTATTGCGTCCAATCTCGACCCGGCGAAGTGTTGCGGTACCATCCTCAACCACGAACACTGCCCAGTCTTGGCCGTTGCGGAAAAGTGCACTTGAAAGCACGATCAGTGCCTTGTCGTCTTCCCAGACAATGATTCTGGCCTCAACGCGGTAGCCGTGGCCCAGCGTGCGCCTGGCCCCCCGGGGCGGGTCGGCAAAGCGGATGATGGTATTGACACGCTGTTCCTCGACGCCAAGGGCGGAGAACTTGGTGAAGCCCCAGGGATCCACGCGATCGACGACGCCGTTCAGGGGCTTGGATCCGCCCCAGTCCTCGAAGATCACCCGATCGCCGGGAGACACCTGCACGGCGTCGGTGGAGAGCAGCTCCACCACCACCTCGAGATCGTTGTCGATGTCGCCGATTTCTATGATCGGCGTGCCGGCGGGAAGGGTCGTCTCACTTTCCTGCATGACCCGCAGCACGCAGCCGGTTATCGGGGCATGGATGGCGAACGGTGCTGCCGACCCGGCGCGGCCGTCGCCCGCAAGCCCCTGGGCACCGAAACTGATCAGCCGGGCGCGGGCG
>JBAPTW010000399.1:0-1571 GCA_049282355.1 Gammaproteobacteria bacterium
CGGCTGACCCGGTGGGTACGGCGTCGGAAAATTGCGTCGATCAACGGCCGGGAGAGCAGCTTGCTCAAGCCGGCATGGCCGTGCCCGTCATCTGTCATCGGTCAACTCCCACTCTATCGCTGAGCCGCCACTGGCCGCCACGGTGCGAATGCGCTCGCCTCGCGCGGCAACACGGCGGCGAGCTCGGGACAGTGACGTAGGATGACGCTGGTCATGCCGTTGTTGGCGATCCAGTCCATGCCGAGCGGCGAGTAGATTTCGGGCCGAAAATCGACCGTGAGGAACCGGTCGCTCTGGAGCCTGCGCGTCGCCATTAGGATAAAGATGCGGAACGCTGTGTCGGAGAAGCCGAACCCCTGCGGGCACGGCTCGGCGAACAGCCCCACCATGGTGTCGACCTTGTCGATGTCGCCCCGGTAGATGTCACGCATGATGCGCACCGACTCCGGATCGTTGCAGATATCCTCCCACCGCGTAATGCGAGGCTTGTGGAGCCCGGCGCGAAAATCGTTGTAGCGCGGAACGCCGCGCTGTCGGGTGCGGACGATGTCGACAACCGATAGATCGAAGCGCTCGCCGTCGCGCTCGAAGCCTTCGAGCGAGCGAGGGTTGTTGTGCAGAGTTATGGCGCCGGGATGGGCGATGCCGAAAGAGTATAGAAGATTGTGCAGCCTGAGGCGGCGCAGCTCATCGTCCGCGTTGGCGCCCTGGATATCGAGAAAGGTCTTCTCACCACGCTTTTCGCCGGTGTGGCAGTCATAAAAGACGTAGTCGTCCGGTATCAGCGCGTGAAGCCGGTAGACGGTTACGAAATCCTCGGTCAGGCAGTACGGGGCGCCGTGATGATCGGGGCGTGTCTGGGGAATCCCGGTCGCCGCGTGGGCGTCGATGGCCCAGATCCCGAGCCTGGTCAGCCAGTCGTTGGCCGGCGGGCCGTTCCAGTTGGCGTGGAGCCCCACGTCGATCGTTCTGGTCGCCAGGATAGCCGGCGTCCATTCGACTGTATGGATTTTGGCGATCAGGGCCGAAACGATGAGCCTTGCCGTGTTGTAGACTTGATCATCGCTCCACAACGGATAGTGCGCTCGCAATTCGTCGCAAAGGACGTTGTGTTCGCGCGTAAAGAGCGTGTGAAGGCCGCTCAAGCCTAACCACCAACTTTCCCTGAAGCCGGTGATCTCGAAGCCCTTGACGTCCTCCGGCAGATAGCCGTCGGGAAGAAAAATCTTCGGACCCTCGCGAAGAGCGCGTGCCGCCTTGGAGTTCGCACCATAGACCTCCGAACCGTCCCACCAATGGGAAACCTCGTTGGCAAAGAGCCGCGGGTCATCGCTATCGAGGGACTTGTTGCCGGCGATCCGCATGACGCCTTCCGGCTGGCCGTTCACGACATTCAGCCAAGCATCGACTCCCTTGGGCAGGGGGACCTTCACATCCTTTTCGCCGAGCGGATAGCGGGCGTGGACGACCCAGTCGTGCACCTGGAACTGGATCCACGCCGCCGCAAGGAGATTGAGCGAGCGTGCTGGCAGGAAAACGTTGCGATGCAGAAGTTCGCGGCTGACCGTAAT
>JBAPTW010000400.1:0-2532 GCA_049282355.1 Gammaproteobacteria bacterium
CACCTACGCAATCACTTCCCGCGGCGACATACGGTTGAAAAAGCGGGTAAACGCGTCAGGCAAGAATGGAAACCCACGGTGATTCGCTACGCCGACGACATGGTGATACTACACCAACTCGTCAGTCATAAGTTCTCTTACTGAAAAACCTTGACCGCGTTGCCTAAAAGCAGCATGAATTCCCCCGAGCTACCAGCATTTGAGCACCTGGGTAGCCCAAGGAGAATCCATGCTGAGGTACGTATATCACGCTTTGGAGAGCTTTCAAAGTGTCTTTTCCCGTCACCGCAGTTGGCTACTATTCGCCGCGGTGGTGTTGAGTTTTCTGGCCGCCCCGGAGATGATCGGGGTGACGTCGATGTGCCGGTTCTGGCTCGGGGACGACCGGGTCTATCATCGCTTGCTGCACTTTTTTCGCTCCACGGCCTATGGCTATGGGGAACTGCTAGAGGCGTGGCAGCGCTATGTGTTGAGCCAGGAGGTCACGGTCAAAGTCGAGGGGCGTTGTGTGTTGCTGGGTGATCATACGCATGTGGTCAAAGACGGGGGGCGGATGCCCGGGGTGGTATCGCTGCGTGAGACCTCGGAGACGCAACACAAGCCGTCCTATTTCCGCGGTCACTGTTGGGGGGCGATCGGGCTGGTGGTCGGCTCGCTGAGGGCGTGCTTTTGTTCGCCTCTGGAGCTACGTATCCATCAAGGCTTCTGCCATCGGGGCCAAAGTGAACCCGGCTCGGCGTGCCCGGGTCCGAGCTTGGCGGAGCGGGTGGTGCAAATGGCATTGCGCTTTGCTGTCGGTCATGACTGTCCGGCCTTTTTGGTGTTGGATGCATTTTTCTCCACCGCCGGGGTGTTTCGCTTGGCCCGTTCGGTGTATTCGATCGTCTTGAAACAACCGTATCTGATCATCCTGGCGCGGGCGAAGAAAAACTACGTGGCCTATTTCCCCGCCGCGCCCAAACCATCCGGGCGTCCGGGACCTCAGCCGCGCTATGGCGACAAAGTGCACCTGATGGCGTGTTTCGATCATCGGCAGCTGTTTCACACCGCCCAGTGTCACGTCTACGGCCAACTCGAAGCCGTCCAATTGATGAGTATTTCGTTACTGTGGAAGCCGCTCGGGGACTGGCTGCTGTTCATCTTCGCCATCACCTCCCGTGGCCCGATCGTGCTGATGTGCTCGGATCTGACACTCTCACCGACCACCGCGATCGAGCTCTATTGTGTCAGGAGCCGAATTGAAATCCTGTTCGATGTGATGAAAAATCTCCTCGGCGCGTTCCGGTTTCGCTTCTGGACCAAGAAACTGCCGCGTCACTCCCGTCGCCCCACGGCCAATCGGCATTTGAAAGCCCCACGCCCCGAGCATCTATCCACCGTCGAGGCGTGTTGGCAGGCTTATGAAATCTTCGTCCTGTGTGCCGCCATCGCCCACGGGCTGCTGCAGCTGATCGCCCTTCGCTTTGCCACCGAGGTGTGGCAACACCATACGCTCTATCTGCGCACCCGCTCACGCGCCCTGCCGTCGGAAAAAACCGTCCAACAAGTGCTGGCCCCGCTTATGGTCAAACAACTTCTCATTCTCCCGCCAAACAGCATCATCACGAAGATACGGCGCTACTTCGTTGGCGTCGAGGAGGATGAGCCTACCGCTGATCGCCGCGCCGCATGAATCACAGCTGAAATCACAGGGTGCAGTGGTATTTCACCGGCTGGTTCAACCATCAGCCGCGGGCAGTCTTGTTCGATGATCAGGCAGAGAAGTTATGACTGACGAGTTCATTAACGGCATTGAGAATATAGCCATAGCCGGTCAGGGATCGTAGCGGTTTAGGGGGTTCTAATGACGTGGACGCGTCCTACCTAACCCGGCATCGATGTGCCAAAGTAGAGGCGTTTTAAACGACCCGTCAGGAAGAGCGTTCATGAATCAGAGGATGATGATTGGCCTGGACTTGGCAACGTCTGTGTTTCAGGTACACGACGTCGATGCGCCAGGGAATCCGGTCCTGAAGAAGCGAATCACCCGGGCGCAGAGGGGTAGGGCAATCGCGCTATGTGAGTTGAGAGGCTGTTGGAAAATACCCTGGCGCGCAAGCTAATGCGTTGATTTAAAATGCTCCGAAATCGTTCGATCAGGGGTTTTCCAACAGCCTCTGAGGCCCGAAGATGAGATGGGTGCGGTAATCATCGTTCAGTGAAGCGCGCAGCTGACGACGTCGCAGGCTATCCTTAGCGGGGCCGTTATGGCGTATCCCGTTGAGCGCCATCCGCCGGATCAGGGCAAGGGTTTCGGGCGCGTGATGTTGGCGTGTCCGATTGGCATCCTCGCCGAACTGCACGTCCAGTATCCAATGCTGACCATTCTCGGTATCCCAGTGGCGGCGCACGGCGTCGGCAAAGCACGCCGGATCGGTCAGTGAGCACCGGTAATAGCGGTATTCGGTCGTCGTTGCCTCGCCGATGATTCGGGTCGATTCGACGCGACCGACCGCTTGCAGTCCGGCCCACTCGGGTGGTTGCTCCAGCCAG
>JBAPTW010000401.1:0-2862 GCA_049282355.1 Gammaproteobacteria bacterium
AGATAGGAGGCGGTCTCCACGGGTCCTACGCCGATGCTCACCCCCTGCGCAAATCCTGGCATGGTGGTCGGTGCGGCGGTATTGAGCAGGTAGAAGTCGGGTGGGGGCTTTGGCGCACAACCGGCACCGACGAGCACGCCGGCAAATAACATCAAGAGCCAACGCAGCTTAAGTTTCATTGGTGTTCTCATCGTGAATCACCTCCCGTACTTGCCTTTGATGAGCGCATCGGGATTCTGTTCGAGATAGTCCGCCAGCAGGCGCAGCGACCGGGCGGCGCCGGCACCTTCCTCGAGCAGCAGCTCGAGATCATAGCGTGGTGCAGAGCCCTCACTCACCAGCCCCTGCACCGATTGCAATGCGCCCACCGCCGATTGGCTGATGGGTCCGACCTGGCGGTCCACATCGCGGGCCAAGGTGCTGATGTCGGCGCTCGGCGTCTCGAGGCTATCCGCCAGCGTGGTCAAACGTTGACGGGCGGTCTGGGCGAGGCCGGCGTAGTCGTCCAGGGTATTGTCGGTGCGCTCAAGCAGCGGTTGAACGCCGGCATCGAGGTTCCCGAGTAGCTTTCGGGCCTCAACCACTGCTTGGTCCACATCGGTCGCCAACGACTTCAGAGCCGGATCTTCGACCAACTGTTTCAGAGCGTCGAGCGTTCCGACAGCGGTATTGACGAGCCCGTTGAGATCGAGGTTCTCCAACAGGCTCCTGTACTACGTCATTCAGGAATTGGGGAAGTCTTTGTGAGCTTATCAGAAGGCAGTTAGGAATCTGAGTCTGAGGTTAGCTAGCCTAACCAGCGTTTACACCGCAGGCCGCTAAAGCAGACCCGGAACGTGTCGGGTAAAAATTGAGCCCACGTGGTTCAAACAAGGAAGCCACAAAGCGGTCTTGCGGTCGGGCGACAGCGTCATGATGATCGATGGCGCGGGTTGGCATCAAAGCGCAGCGCTCGGGTTGCCGCACAATCTGCGCTTGTTGGCCCTACCGGCCTATTTGCCCGAACAGAGCTCGGTCCAACATCTGTCGGATGACATTCGGTGAAAGGACTTTTACAACCGGGTCTTCAATAATAATGATGGTCTGGAAAAACATCTGGAAGTGAGTTTGATCGCGGTCGAAAACAACCCTGACCGGGTCCACTCCATAGTCTCTTGACCATGGAGATGGATGATAGATTCGCTCGAGAATTAGATATGGAATTAGGCTTGCTGCCTGTTTCCTCGGCGTAGGCGGTCAGGCAGAGCTTCGCTCCCTAGCCCAGCTTGGCGAGTATGTTTTCGAGGGCTTGATTGAATTCGGCAGGCCGAACCTGCGGGAGGAAATGACCGACGTCTCCAATGATGACCACATTGCCCTTAGCCGGTAGATTTCTTTGAGGTTCGGCGTTGATATTCCATAAAGGCACGCCAAGCGATGCCATCCGCTCGGCCTTATGGCGATGGGTCCAAAGTGCCCCCTCACGCAATGCGCTCAGCGCCACCTCGGGCGGAGCCGATGCCATGTCATGGCTGATCCAGGTGACCAGCGCTGGATCGGCGCTCGGTTTGAACAGGCCACGCACAAACCCGCTCGTTTTGTCGCGGAAGTTCTCCTCGAAGGGCGCCAAGAATTGTGACAATTCTTCGGGTTTGGGCCACTGCGCCCCGGTCTCGAAAGAGTCTACGGCGATCAGCCCGACGATCCGTTCGGGCGCCTGAGATGCCACCTCGATGATAATTGGCCCACCGATGGAGTGGCCAACGAGCACCACGCGCTTCAAATTGAGTTGCTCGATGACGGCGACGACGTCGGCAGCGAAGGCGGGCACGGTGTACTGCGCTCGGGCAAATCCCGAGCCGCCATGGCCGGCAAGATCAACCGCGACTACGCGGTAATTCTTGGCGAAATGGTCCATCTGGGCGTCCCAATAACGGCCATCACAGGACCAGCAATGCACGAAGACGAGGGCGGTGTCGCCATTGCCTGCCACACGATAGGTAATCGGTACTCCATCGGCCGAATCGATGACACCAACAACCCCTGCTCCAGCAGGCCCTGCCGCGGCCGAACAGGCGGTGATGAGATACAGTGACAAGACTGAAAATAAAAGTGCTGATCGCACCCGCACGTTTCGAGCTCCTGTTTACCCTTAACTGAAGGCATAGTGTCGCATAGGCAAGCGTGCACCTGTCAATCGGGGCTCGAAGCCGCGTGTGCGGGGGAGCCTCTAGAACCAAACATATTGATTCTACTTCAAATTGTTAAAGAGCCTTAGCGTTTTCTGACGGCATGGAGTCCCGACGACTAACCACTAGCCCATCGAGTGCCACCAACTCAATAGGCGGCAGACCGAGAACATTGACGCTCTGGCCGCCCGGCATCTGAGGGTCAGACCAGAGCATAATGATCGATGCCTCAATCTCGACCTGAAACCAATCCTGCAGGACTTTCCAAATTCGTTTTCGTACCGCCGGATTGATGCGTGGGGCCGTGTAGACGCCTGGAGCAAGCTCGAGCATGGAGGAGGCGAGGAAGCCGCGTATCCGATCGGAGACGTTACGGGTCACGACCACTGTCATGGACATGAAGCAACTCCTTGATGCGGTCAATCATCTTGGGGATAAGCTTTTCTCTGCGGAAGAGCCGTGCCGCTTCTTTGCGCAGCTCCCGCTCCAGCAACAGTTCCGGGTTGTCGAGTGCGCGCCGCGCAACGCTGAAGGCAAGCGGCAGAATAATCTCGGCTCGGTAAAGATCCGTAACGTCGAGCACAAAAGCATTGCTCGATTCTTCATGGATGAAGCCAAGCGGGGGTAGCGCGCCCACGGCCGCTGTAGCGATGTCCGCTGCCGCCTCGACGGATCAAGATCAATGGGGTCAGTC
>JBAPTW010000402.1:0-3991 GCA_049282355.1 Gammaproteobacteria bacterium
GCCTCGCACGCTTTGGCTAACAACCGAAGGCAACAAGACAACACAATCACGACAATATAGTAAGGCAGTCAGGCCACCTCGTATAGCGCCGCACCACATCCAGTCGTAGCTCAGCACAAACAACGCGTGAGATAGACTGACGTGGACTGCGCGTAGAAGAAGCGTTTGCTCAGCCGATCAACGCTCTAGCCACATCCGCAGCATGCGGCGCGGCTTGACCTCATGGTCGTGGAATTCCGTCCGGTTGTGAGCAATAGTGCGGTTGTTGAGCCACAGCATCTCCCCGGCGCTAAGGCGTAGCTGCACCACCTGCTCGTCGCTACCGAGCAATGCATCCAGGCGGTCAAACGCCTTAAGTTCTGCCTCTGTGAGAGAGAAGCCAGCGCGCCGACAGCCGGTCTCAATCCAGTAACGCATGTATCGGAATGTCAGCCCTGAGCCATAATACCCGTAAGAGAAAACGGGGAAGTGGTTCTCGGCGATACTATTCTGGCCTGCGCCCGGCGTGACGATGTCACGGATGAAATCTCGGTACAGAAGTCTGAGGTCTTCAGGATGGGCAGCCCGCAATTTCTCATGGACCGCTGTGGCGCTGCAAATCAGGGAATCGCCGCCCTCAAGGGCCGGTTGCAAGCACAAGAGGCCGACGATGTCGGGCAGGGTGTAGCGTGCGCTGCTGTCCGTATGAAAACTCGTCTCTGCCCGTGTCTGGGAAATTGGGATCGGCCTGTCGCGGTAGGATTGTCCCGTGTCCCGGACTTCGTACAATCGCCCATACTGTTCCATCGGTTTGCCCAGGGCATTGCCTAAAGCAGCAAAGAACAGTTTGACCGCTGATTCGTCAAAGCGCTCCAACGACAGGTTTGTGACCCACACGACGCCTGTCCCGGTGGTGAGTTCCACGCCGATCCGGGTGGTGAATCCCCGCAACAGCGGGAGATCCAATCCCGCCAGATCGCCGTTCGATGCAAATCCGGCATTGAAATGTCTGCCAGCACAGCACGCAGCGAATTCATCGAGGACTGGCGCCGGCACCGGCATACGCCAAGATGAAGCGAGGGGTAGTGTGTCGGCATCCCAGAGTTGCGCGGTGAGCGAGGCCGAAGGCATCGGGAATTGACGGCGCGGGATCATCGAGACGACCTCAGCGAACGATTCGGAAGGCGACATGGAGCGGCTGATCCACTAGGGGGCCGAAGAAATCAGGGTCCAGCGTGAGGTGATCGTCGGTCACGCCCAGCTCATGCACGTCTGGCATGGCTGCAAAACCGGCTTTCGCCAAGGCTAAGAAGTAGTCTGCAAAAGTCTTGTGGACGCAGCGTACCGGCACATCGGTGCCGTCCCGGCGCCAAATCCGACCGTGAAACTCCATGTCGCGGCCCGAAAAATAACCGCATTCGCCTCGATCGAAAAAAAACGGCGGTTCCTGGGCGCGCAGGAAGGGAAAAGCCGGATGGGGAACAGAAAATACGAAGCGGCCACACGGCTCGAGCACCCGCCGGATCTCACTCATAGCGGTCAAGGTGGCGTTGAGGGTGAGGTAATTGAAAACAAACACGGCGAGGACGAGGTCGAAGGAACTGTCTGGGAAGCGCGATAGGTCCACCACATTCCCTAGGGAGAAGGAAATGCCGAGGGGGTTGGCCTGTTCGGCTGCGTGGGCCGCCTCGATCATGCCTGATGAGATGTCGATACCCTCGACCTTGGCTGCTCCGCGCTGGCGCAGCTGCCGGGCCATATAGCCTTCGCCGCAACCCGCATCAAGTACGACCGTACCATCGATCGGCTCACACAGACCCAGCACAAACGGCCGGGCAGTGAAGTCGGATAGAAGCACGGGCCTATATCGTTCCCAGTCGGGAGTCATGCAGTTATAAAGTTTAGCGATGGTCGTCATGATAGTTACGCATGCGCTTGCGCAAGCGCCCGGTGATGGAGATGATCCCAAAAGGAGGCTCTGAGGAAGAGGGCCTTACACATGCCTTTGCGCAAATCGGCCCGAGCCCGGTCGTCTTGCGCCAGACCGGCGGCAATGGCCAGGAGTGTATCAGTGTGGTCATCATCGACGAGGCAGTGGAGCTCGAAGAACACGTAGTCTTGGCGCTGGAGCCGGCCGTAACGACGGATTGCGTCCAGGATGGGCGGATAAACGTGGCGGACGATCGCTTCGGTTCCGAAACTAATGGCGCCGACCGCTTCCGCCGCCGAACCAGCGACGAGCAATGAATAAAACATCTCTCGCCAGCATACCGCAGTCATCGCCTCAGGGTCGGTGTCAAGGAGGGGCAAAACGCCCAGTGCGCGCTGGAAGCGGCGAAAGAGTTCCGGATGGGGAATTCTGTTGACCCACTGCGCCTGGATTCCCGTCGCTGCAAGTTGGCCCAGGGCTTCAGCTCCGAGCGTCCCGCTTTCCTCCTGCAGGTTCGCCCAGAGGCAATGACGGTGGTGGGGATCGGCGAGTTTCGACCTGACCACCGCCAGGTATCTCGGGAAATACGCTGAATAGACGGCGTATTGCCGAGCAAAATCGGCAAGGGCAAAGCCGAGAGCGGGAATTTCACCTGCCGCGAGCGCGCGCAAAAAAGGATGATCGACAGCGCGATGCTCAGTGGCTTCCTTCAACAAGCTGTCCAGCCAGTTTACTGGGCAGTGCGGGTTAGGCCTGCGGGGCTGCAATGCGGCCATCGAGTGTGACCTATGAGCGGAAGCCCGGGTCAGTTGTATCGAGCTTCCGTAGCAGAGCCTGCCAAGCTAGGCTGCCGACGTTACCCATCTGTCGCCACTGCTGGCGTGCACCTTCAACGATTCGCGCACTCAATTCTGTGACCGCCCCACCTGCCTGTGCACGCAGCTGAATCATGCAGGAAGCCTCGAAGAAGTACATTGAAACAAAGGCATCGGCCACGGTTTCACCTACTGTGAGCAAACCATGATTGCGGAGCATCAGGAAGCGCTTGTCTCCTAAGTCATTCACCAACCTTGGCTTCTCGTCGTCATTTAGCGCCAAACCTTCGTAGTCGTGGTACGCCAGAGAGGACAGAACGTACGTCGCATGCTGCGAGATTGGGAGCACGCCACGGGGTTGCACTGAAACGGCCACTCCATTGATGCTGTGTACGTGCAGGACGCACTTGGCGTCTTCTCGCGCAGCATGTATGGCGCTATGAATCGTGAAGCCAGCAGGATTGATCTCGTATTGACTATCGGCAACCTTCCGGCCTTCAAGATCCACCTTGACCAAACTCGAAGCCGTAATCTCACTGAACAGCATGCCGTATGGGTTGATCAGAAAGTGATGCTCTGGACCGGGCACCCTTGCCGAAATGTGAGTGAAAATGAGATCATCCCAGCCGAACTGGGCAACCAGTCGGTAGCAAGCGGCAAGGTTAACACGTTGCTCCCATTCGGAATCGTCGCCAGATTGGCGTGCGGCAGATATTGCATCAATCATAGCGTGGCTCCGTGTCGTTGAGGGGGAACTTCAATGGCTCAATTATCTTGGCTCCGAAATCAAGTGACACGCCTTAGAAGCTGTTTTAAAAAGGTCATGTCTGCATTAAGTGTTGATCCCCGGCGGGCCACAATCAACTCGCTGTTTTCGCAAAAGACTCCACAGCAGTGCGCGCCATGAGATTTCCGACGGTTACGATGTTGCCTACACTTAAAGCAGACATAGCCTTCCAAAAACAACTGTCTCAAACCCCTTGAGATATTCCAGCGGCTCAAAGATACGAAAGCTATTGCGAAACTTACCGAGGAGGCCCGGCAGCTCAGAGCGTGGTTTTGGCATATCGCTGTGACCCCTCACTGACCCGAATAGTCCATTTGTTTCCCACCCATGGTAGTCTTGGATGAACCTGACAACCTAGAGCCTCCTTAAAGACTCCTCAACCTCTCGCCTGTATGGAATACTGCTCTGTGCCCCAACTTTACAACATGCGATTGCAGCGGCAACGTTCGCTTGCTCAAGCGCGTCTCCCAGTTTCTCTCC
>JBAPTW010000403.1:0-10150 GCA_049282355.1 Gammaproteobacteria bacterium
ACGATGGCGCCGCAGAATACCACCAGCTCACCCACGCCCCCGATATAGGGAAATCCGAGATAATTCGCAAACTTGATGTTTCCCGTCACATAAGCAAAGATGCCGAGCGCTCCGGCCACCATCACCGTCGGCAGAATAGCAAGTCCGTCCAAACCGTCGGTTAGATTCACCGCATTGCTGCTGCCGACGATGACGAAGTAGGCAAAGGGAATGAACAGCCAGCCGAGCTCTATGGCCACATCCTTTACCACCGGCACGATGAGCTCTTGTTCGGCGGGCACTTGGGCGGTAGTAAACAAGAACACCACGCAAGCGAGCGCAATAATCGATTGCCAAAAATACTTGTATCGAGCCGGCAGCCCACGGCAATCCTTACGCACCAGCTTGCGGTAATCATCCACCCACCCCACCGCACCGAATAGCAGCGTCACCATCAGAACCACCCAGACATAGCGGTTGTCAAGCTCCGACCAGAGGAGCGTGCCGGCGGCGATGGCCACCAAGATTAATGCGCCACCCATGGTGGGCGTCCCCGCCTTGACGCAATGTGCCTGTGGCCCATCACTTCGCACGGTCTGGCCAATACGATACCGGCTCAAGCGGCGAATCATCATCGGTCCAACCAACAAGGAGATGGCCAACGCAGTCAACACACCGAGAATGGCGCGCAAAGTAAGGTATTGAAAGACGTTGAATCCACTGTAGTAACGCGTCAGGTATTCACTAAGCAGTAATAACACCGGGTGGTACTCAATCCCTTTCGGGCAAGGCCTCCGTGGCAGTGGTGCGCGGTTGCACCCGTGGCGGCGGTACCGCCATCTCCGGTGGCTGCGCGCCATAGCAGGTCAAGCCTGCGACAATTTCTTCCATGTGCATGGAGCGTGATCCCTTAACCAGCAAGGTCAGCCCTGGGGAAAGCTCGCCACAAAGCGCTTCGAGAAGAACTGCATGGCTTTCGCAGTAAACACCCCCGGCGCCAAAGGCCTCGGCTGCCATCCTGCCGAGCGCCCCGAGCGCATAGAGCCGCTCAACGCCTTGGCGCCTGGCGAGCTCGCCAGCGCGCTGATGCCACTGCGGCGCTTCAGGTCCAAGCTCACCCATATCACCGAGCACCAGCCAACGGCGCCCCGCGGCGCTGGCGAGAACCTCCAGCGCCGCCGCCAGTGAAGCGGGGTTGGCATTGTAGGTATCATCGATGACCGCGATCCCGCGCAGCCCTGGCTTTCGCTCCATGCGTGCCGCAATTGCGCGGGCGGCTTCAAGACCTCGGCGGATAGTCTCCAGGGGCAACTCCATGGCGAGCGTTGCGGCCACTGCGGCGAGCGCATTTTGCACGTTGTGCCGTCCGTCCAGCGCAAATCGAACTTCTGTGGGACCAGCGGGCGTGTTGATATCCAGCACTGCGCCCTGCGCGGCAGGATACCATGTGGCCCAGATGTCGGCCTCGCAGGTTAGACCAAAAGTGATTTGGCGTCGGTTTCCAGCAAACTCGGTGAGTAACGCAGCATAAGGGTCGTCGGCGTTAATGATGGCGGTTGCCGATGGATCCAGCCCGCGAAACAACTCTCCTTTGGCATGCGCCACCCCTTCGAGACTGCCGAATCCCTCCAGGTGCGCCGCACCACATTGCGTGATGACACCTACCGTGGGCTCGGCAATCGCCGTCAGCCGCGCAATCTCACCGGCACGATTGGCGCCCATCTCGATGCAGGCAAAATCATGCTGTTGCCCCAACCCAAAAAGCGTGAGTGGCACTCCGATATCGTTGTTAAAGTTGCCAGCAGTGGCCAGCGTACGCCCGGCCTGGCGAAGAATGCCGGCGATCAATTCCTTGACAGTGGTTTTACCGTTGCTCCCGGTGACGGCGACCACCGGCAGCTGAAAACGACGCCGCCACACGCGTGCCAGCTCGCCCAGCGCAAATCGCGTGTTGGCAACCTTCAACATGGCCAAGCGCCGCTGACCCGGCTTCGCGTCCTCGACCATGACACCCCCTGCACCACGGTTTTCGGCGTCGCCGATGAACCGGTGACCGTCCTGGTTACGGCCTCGCAGAGCCACGAACAACGCCTGCGCCGGCAAGCGTCGAGAATCGACATCGCAGCCTTGAATCCAGCCATCGACGCCGGACAATTCGGCACCGAGCGCAAGCGCAATGTCGGACAACCTCATCCTAATCATCAACGGCGCTCTCGAAGTGCAGAGCGAACCACCGCCGCGTCGCTAAATGGGCGGCGCACCCCACTGATCTCTTGATAATGCTCATGGCCCTTGCCAGCGACCAGCACCACATCGGTGGGCTGTGCGGTCTGCACGGCATAGCGGATGGCTTGCTCTCGGTCGCGCTCGACAATCACGGCGCTGCGCTCGGGTATGCCCTGTAATATCTCATCGATAATGCACTGGCCCTCTTCGCTGCGCGGATTGTCGTCGGTCAGCACGACGACGTCGGCCTCTCGCGCCACGGCGGCTCCCATGAGCGGGCGTTTTCCGCGGTCTCGATCCCCTCCACAACCCACCACGCACCACAGCGCACCGCTGCACTGCTCGCGCAATGCGTCGAGCACCGCCGTCAGTGCCGCTGGCGAATGCGCATAGTCCACCACCACCAGCGGCTGGGTCCCCGTTCCCGCGCAACGCTGCATGCGCCCCGGCACCGGCGTCAGTTGTCCCATGCGCGCCAGGGCCACATCCAGTGGTATGCCGCTGGCTAACAGCACCGCCAGTACCGCCAACAGATTGGACGCGTTGAAGCGGCCTAGCAGGGTGGTCTCTACCTCCCCGCCGCCCCAGGGAGTCTCCACCGCGATGGCCAACCCCTCGGCGCCATTGGCGATAACCCGCCCCCTGATGGCCGCTCGCCGGTCGGAAAGATTTAACGAATAGGGCACCGCCTCCACGCTAGCGGGCAGACCCTCGAACAAGCGACGCCCGAAGGGGTCATCCACGTTGAGCACCGCGAAGCGAAGCCCTGGGATTTCAAACAAGCGACGCTTAGTTGCGCCATAAGCCGCCATGGTGCCGTGAAAATCGAGATGATCCCGGCTGAGGTTGGTGAACACCGCGATGTCGAAAGTCACCGCAGCGACCCGCTGCTGCTCGAGAGCATGGGATGAGACTTCCATCACGGCAACCCGTGCCTGACGTTGCTGCATCTCTGCGAGAACACGATGCAGAGTAATGGCGTCGGGTGTGGTATGGGGACTCGGCTCGAGCTGCCCGAACAAACCGTAGCCGAGGGTGCCGATGAGCCCGCAAGGTGCTATGCGGCTTGCCTCTGAGCTCCACTGGTGGATTGCCTGGGCGACATGGTAGGTTACCGAGGTCTTGCCATTGGTACCGGTCACCCCAATCACCTGTAGCGCGCGACCGGCCTCACCGAAGAACCGGTGAGCAACGCGCCCGATACAGGCCGGTAAATCAGCGACGAACAATATGGGTACGTTGTGCGCGTGAATAGGCGTCGGCAGAGCCGCGCCGGACTCGGCGACGACCACCACCGCACCACCGGCACAGGCGGCATCGATGAAAGCACAGCCATCGTGGCTGCGCCCCCGGCGCGCAAAGTACAGATCGCCGGGCACCACTGCACGACTGTCCGATGCCAGTCCGGTGATCATACGCTCGTCCCCGGGCCGGATGCGTACGCTATCGCCCAGCAGCTGGCTCAGGGGCCAGCCCACTAGCGATCGCCTATCGCTCTTCAGGGTGCCATATTCCACTGCTCAAGTCCTCGATTCAGATCACTCGGCTGCCAGGCCGCCTCGACAAAACCTTGCTCAGGCAGCGGCGATTGCAACTCCGTTAATACCGCCGAATCCTCGGATAAATCGATCCGCTTGGCTAACAGCGTCGGTGCGTCCGGCGCAATGCCAAGCAGAGGAAGCGTTGAAGACATCACCTCCGTGAATACCGGCGCCGCCACGTCGCCACCATAGTATTCTTTACCGCCGGGCTCATCGATGGTGACTACCGCTACAAGCCGCGGGGCTGAGGCCGGGATGATGCCGACAAACGCCCCCACATACCGATCGTTGGCATAACCACCGGCAATGGGCTTACGTACTGTCCCCGTCTTTCCCGCGACCCGATATCCCGGAACATGGGCTTTGGGCGCGGTGCCGTCGCTTGCCACCACCGCTTCGAGCATGTTGCGCACCGCCAAGGCCGTACGCTCGGATATGACGCGCCGTGGGGGGGTACGGTCCGGTGTGCGAACGAGCGTCGGGGAACGCAACCACCCACCGGTGGCAATGGCGGTATAGGCCCGCGCAAGCTGCAAGGGTGTGACCGAGAGCCCGTAGCCGAAAGAAAGCGTCGCCTGATGAATTTCGCCCCAGTCGTGGTAGGAAGGAAGCATCCCCCGTACTTCCCCGGGGAAATGAGTATCCGTCGATTTTCCGAACCCCAACCCTGCGAGAAGGCGCCAAAGCCGGCCTGGAGGCATCGAGAGGCCGAGCTTGCTGGCGCCGACATTGCTCGATTTCTTGAGCACGGTGCGGATATCGATGACGCCATAGTTGCGCAGATCTCTGACGGTATACTTCCCCACGCGAAACAGCCCGGGGCGCGTATCGAGGCGCGTTTCGGGTACCACCCATCCTGTTTCCAGCGCCGCTGCCACGATAAACGGCTTTACCGTCGAGCCCGGTTCGAACACATCTGTCACGGCGCGATTACGGAATCTCTCGCCGGTACGCTCGGCCCCATTATTCGGGTTATACGCGGGCTCGTTCGCCATCGCCAGCACGTCTCCCGAACGGGAGTCGAGCACCACGATAGATCCTGACTTAGCCCAATGACGCTTCACCGCCGATTTCAGCGCCCGATGAGCCACATATTGAATACGCCGATCGATGGTGGTCACCAGATCGCGGCCCGAGCGCGGGGCGCGAACAAGCCCCACATCTTCGACCGTTCTCCCAAGACGGTCGCGAATGACCCGCTTGCTCCCATGCACACCGCGCAGCTGGCCGTCAAAGCTCAGTTCCAACCCCTCCTGGCCCACATCGTCTACATTGGTAAAACCCACCACGTGGGCGGCTACTTCTCCGCTTGGATAGTAACGGTGGTATTCGCGCTGTCGATGCACGCCAGTGAGCGAAAGCTCGGCGATGCGTTTGGCAAGGCCCGGCGCAACATGTCGTTTGAGATAGACAAACTTCCGATCCATGCGATCGAGAACCAGGCGCTCCAGCGCGGCCTCGTCCAGCCCGAGCAAAGGCTCTAGCAGCCCCCAGCGATGGCGCTCGGTCACAAAGGTGCGCGGACAAATCCAGATGGAGTCAACCGGGGTGCTCACGGCGAACGCCTCACCGTGACGATCCAAGATCCGGCCGCGATGGGCAGGGCTGCTCACGACGCGCAAAAAGCGGGCATCCCCCTGACCTTGGAGGAAGGTCTTGTCGATCATCTGGAGATCCACTGCTCGCCACAGCAGACCTAAAGCCGCCAGGCTCATAAGGCAGAGAACAAACCCACTGCGGGCAGGCGAGTAAGTCTTTTCCCCGGTGTTCATTATGGTTTCACCAGCACGATGCTATCCGCTGAGGGGATATGAAGCTGCAATCGGGAGCGCGCCAATTGGCGGATTCGATCGTGACTCGCCCACGTGCTGTGCTCGAGCTGCAGCCGTCCCCATTCCACCTGCAGCTCGTCATAGGCCTGCTCAAGCTGTCCCAATTCGACGAAAAGCTTTCGGTTCAGGTGCTTGGAATAAACCACCGCCAGCGCGGACCCGAATACCAGCAGGGAGAGGAACATGGCGAGCACCGGACTTCGGTTCATGCGCACTTCTCCGCAGCTCGCAGTCGCGCGCTGCGCGCCCGCGGATTATTCGCAACTTCGTGCACAGAAGGCCGTACCAGCTTGCCGACCAGCCTTAAGCAGGGTGCACGCTGGCTGACGCCGTCCCGCGGCGCTGTAGAAAGTTTGCCCCTAGAGGCGTCGCGGAAGAAACGCTTGACAATGCGATCTTCCAGAGAATGAAAACTAATAACGACCAGCCGTCCTTTGACAGCGAGCACCTCGGGAGCCTGCACCAGCACGGCCTTGAGCTCTTCCAGCTCAGCGTTGATAAAGATACGCACCGCTTGAAAAGTACGGGTCGCGGGATGTCTGCCCCGGGGCCAGGCCGGCACGGCCTTAGCCACCACCTCGGCAAGCCGGCCCGTGGTGTCGAGAGGATCCTCAACACGAGCCTTGACGATCGCCCGCGCGATGCGCCGTGCAAAGCGCTCTTCCCCATACTCCCAAAGGACCGCGGCGATCTGCTGTTCAGATGCACGTCGCAACCACACCGAAGCACTCTCGCCCCGATCTGGATCCATACGCATATCAAGCGGACCATTGGCGCTGAAACCAAAACCGCGCTGCGGATCAGCTAACTGAGGTGAGGACACGCCCAGATCCAACAGCACGCCATCCACTTGCCCATACACTCCCGCGGTTTTGGTAATGCTGCTCAATTCAGAAAAGGCGCTCCGTTCCATCGTCAACCGTGTATCCGTCATCGCTATTGCCTGACCCACCGCCACCGCCTGCGGATCCCTGTCGAGGGCCAGGACCCGACCGTTGGCACCTATCCTTGACAGCAGTTCCCGGGTATGGCCGCCTCGCCCGAAGGTACAATCCACATAGACTCCCTCGACACAAGGAGCCAGTGCCGCCATGACCTCCTCCAGCAGAACCGGTACATGGGCAGCCGCAACCTCCCACATGCCTAATTTAGAACCAGCGAGCTCAGGGCCTGCGACTGATCTCTCAGGAGCTCCCCTGTCTGCACTAGAGCCAGCTGGTCGGTGCACCACTCTTGCCAGGCCGCCTCGTTCCAGATCTCGAAATTGTTGACCTGCCCTACCATCTTCACACGCTTCTCCAGCTTTGCGAACTCGCGCAGATGCTGCGGCAGGAGAACACGATTATGACTATCCAGCTCAAGGTCCGCCGCTCGCCCAATGAGCAGCTGACGGATAGTTTGCGCCTGCCGATCGAGGGCCGGTAAGCTCCTCAGCTGATGCTCGATCCTCTCCCAGTCGGGCAGCGGGTAGACGACCAAGCAGGAATTCATCAAGCTAATCGTGGCAATAAGCCTTCCGCCGCCAATCTCGACCAGTTGTTCTCGGTACCGAGACGGCACCGCCAAACGGCCCTTGGCGTCTAGATTGAGACTGAATTCCCCCCGAAACACTCACCATCCTCGGCGGCCACTGCGCCCCACAATGTCCCACTTCCTCCCACTTATCGGAAATATTGGTCAATAACTTAACCCCTGTCAAACACCGGGCATTGGCCGTCATCAGAATGGCAGAAATAATCTATCAACAGAGAGTTACTTCAATCTCTTAAAGCTCTTTTGATGTTTTGACGGGCGCCCCGAAGAAGCGTTCGGTAAACCGAAGGCCGAGCAGAGAATGTCAGGAAAATGGGAGCTTAAGCATGGCGTAACCGGCTTGCCTATTGGGCATCGCCAGCCGATTAACGCTTAGGAGATCGCGGGAGCCGACCTGTAAGCCGGGTTCTGTCGAGTGCAGTCATTCATCTGGGATACACGTCGCCGTGTATCTCTAGCGACCTACCCGGGAGCAGCGCGGGCCACGCTTTGCCATGTTCGACCATGACGAGCTCCCCTATTTGGTCTTGCTCCGGGTGGGGTTTACCCTGCCACCGATGTTACCACCGGCGCGGTGCGCTCTTACCGCACCTTTTCACCCTTACCACGACAGCAACGCAGTCGATTAGAACTGAGAGCTGCCTTGGCGGTATATTTTCTGTGGCACTTTCCGTGGACTTACGTCCCCCAGGCGTTACCTGACACCCAGCCCTGTGGAGCCCGGACTTTCCTCTACGACTGTGAAGCTACGTGCCTCATGCCGCAGCGACTGCCCGGTCGGCTCCCGCAACACCATAATCTAACGAGATGACTACCGGTTGCAAGATTTTCCGCACAATTGCTCCAAGGCGAGAAGGCTACAGAATGATCGAAACATGTAATTGTGTTACGTAGTCACGCCCGAAAGATCATCATGGCGCGACGACACTGACGGGGCAAGGACGAGGTACGATGAAGACTCGACTGCCATCCCTGTCGGCCTATCTCAAAGGTATCTGATGAAATTACAAGCCGGCAACACACATTCCGCCGCCGGTATGCGCAGGAGCACTCATTTTGTGCTTCTCAAGGCATGTGCCGTAGCAGGGGTGTTACCTTCTGATAGGCCCGTGCGTCGACCTTCGAGAAGCTCGATATACCTGTCGCACACCTGTTCCCAGCTGTAGCGGGACGCGACACGCTTTCTCGCCGCTTCTCTCATGACGCCACGGCGCTCCTCATCGCTTTCTAAGGCTCGGATGAGCTTCGGTAAGTCTTCAGAGGCGGAGAAATACATCGCCTCGTCACCAGCCACTTCACGGTTGAACATATTGTCGTGGGCGACGATGGCGTTTCCGCAGCCCATTGCTTCGAGCAGAGACGGATTGGTACCGCCCACCGAATGACCATGAAAGTAGGCGCGCGCATGATAGCGCAGGGCTTGTAGCTTATCCCGGTCGTAGACGGTACCGATAAAACGAATCCGTTCATCCCTTATCGCCGCCAGTTGCTGAACGTAACGCGTTTTCTGCAGATAATCTCCCACCACAATGAGTGGATAGGAAGGGTTTGACGCGGCGAATCCTCGAACGATTTCGAATACGTGGTTCTCCGGCTCTAGCCGGCAAACGACAATGTAATATCCGTCAACGTGCAGATCCCATTCGGCGATCAAGGCCGCATTGGGCCCGCTCTCGATGACGGGCGATCCGTAGGGGATCACTGTACAAGGCGGCAGCCAGCGATGCCGCCCAGCCAAGTGTCCCCGGATTCCTTCCGCGTCAGCGACTATTCTATTTGCTGTCCACAGAGCCATGCCCTCCATGAAACGCAAATATAGCTTGGCTGCCCGAGACCATTTCGAACGCCGCCATTCTACCCCGTCCATATTTATCCATACTTCGGCACCCCAGAGCCGCGGTATAAAGCAGAACAGGCTGGCGCCGTAGCCCAGCATGTAGACCACGTCATAGTCGCGACGGGCTTTCACCAAACAAAACAAATCGAAGATAATCGTCGTAAGAGGACCGAAGCTTGGGGCAGGAACGTAGCGAAGATTCACGCCTTTATAAACGCTGATCTGCTTTTCTTTTTGCTTCTCGCAAAGGACGGTGACGTCATAACCCCGTTCGGCTAAACGAATGGCGATTTCCTCGACAAAAGTCTCGAAGCCACCGTAACAAGCCGGGATACCGCGGGTACCGAGGATAGCTATTCGCTTATCGAGCATTCCAGAAGGTCTCCCCAGAGTTGTGAATTGTGGTGTTCACGGCATCCCACTGCTTCCGCTGTACATGAAACCAAGTTGTCGCAATCATTCCGATACCCTTCTCTCCGATAGTAGAAATAAATCGACTGAACAAGTCAGTGTTTTTGCAATACACCTGCCAGGTACGCCCTGGGCGGCGAGATTATCTAACTGAACTGTGGAGTATTTTCTTTTTCTAAATCCAGAGTGGATCCCGAAAACCGAACCACGAATTGAAATGATAATTCAGCCCGTAGCAAGAGTCGGAAGGGCAAAAGCAGGAGGAAGATCATCACAGCCCAGTTAACGGCGATAGTCGCAGTGGAAGCTTTAGAGGATAAAAAGACGCAGGCCCAAAGTGCGAGCGAGTACGAGCTTTATCTGAACCCAATGACCACGCGGGAGCAAAGAAGGCAAGGGGGGTTGGTTGAGGCGTTTTCGAAAAACTGAACCAAGCCCTATTGCTCGCTAGGGAGTATCAGCAAAAGCCCTTGAGAAAGCTGAACCGGATTCGCTAATTATTTGATTGACGACATCCCACTCTTGGCGCTGCACGTGAAACCACGTGGTCGCCATCATGCCATAGGCGCTGTGCTGTGCGGCATAGCGGCTGAAGTTGCGAATGGTTTTGGGTTTTTTCCATGTCACTCCAATGACCCGAAACCCCTCTTTTTGCATGGTGGTGAGAGAAGGGAAATCTTTTTGGTTGTCAAAATAATGCCAGTCGCTGATCACGATATCGTGAGGGAGTTTGTCCCGTAGAGCCTTGCCGTAACCCGGTGCCGTACCGTGTAAGTGCTTAGCCAGCATCG
>JBAPTW010000404.1:0-37207 GCA_049282355.1 Gammaproteobacteria bacterium
CAAGGGACGTCGTGAATACATCCTTGTAGACTTGAGTCCAGCATCCCTGCTGAACACACCCTTGTGGCAAGGCAATTGACCGCCACCTCGGCCGAAACGACGACCATGGCCGGTTTACCTCTCCATTGAGAACCGGGGTTGATATGAGCTTGAGGCGATGTTCTGTCAGATTAAGTATCGAGATCTATGGTTGCAGCCTATTGGTCGGACAAGAGTCGGCTGACTCATCACATCATGCTAACGGAATAGGGACGTGAAGCAACATGGCACACTATGATGTATTTAACGGGGATGCAGACGGTTTATGTGCGTTGCAGCAGTTACGGCTTAAGGAACCCATTAACGCTACTTTGGTGACGGGTATAAAGCGAGATATCAAGCTGCTCGGTCGGATTACGGCCAAGGCCACCGACGTGGTTACGGTGCTGGATATCTCCCTTGAACCCAATCGACCGGCGCTAGAAGCGTTACTTCAAGCGGGCGTGCGAGTCCACTATTTTGACCACCACTTCGCTGCACACATTCCACAGCACCCGCTTCTGGTCGCGAACATTGACGTTTCCCCTGACGTCTGCACCAGCCTTTTGGTCGATCGGCACCTCGGCGGGAAATTTCGAAGCTGGGCTGTAGTAGGGGCATTTGGCGATAATCTCAACGCCAGTGCGCAACGCGCGGCCAAAGCTTTACACCTGGATGAGCAAAGGCTGAATGTGCTTCGAGATTTGGGCAATTGCCTTAACTACAACGCCTATGGGGCATCTGTTGATGATCTGCATTTTGCTCCCGAGGAAGTTTTTCGTCGATTACACCCCTACGATGATCCCCTCGTTTTTGTGCAGGAGGATGACACCTTTGCCACGCTAAGGGCTAGCTATGCGGATGATTTTAATCAAGCTGAGCGCTTAACCCCGGAGTACAAGACCGAAAAAGCAGCGCTATTTATACTGCCATCGGAGCCTTGGGCAAGACGTGTTAGCGGAGTGTTTGCCAACCGGCTTGTACATCGGGCGCCGCAGTGTGCGCATGCCTTGCTAACCCGCCTACAAGGTGGTGGATATCTCGTCAGTGTACGCGCACCACTAGCAAATAAAGTCGATGCTGATACGCTTTGTCGGAAGTTTCCTACGGGCGGAGGGCGACCTGCTGCGGCCGGCATCAATCAGCTTCCGGAAGAGCTCTTCGATGAGTTTCTTGAAGCGTTCACAGGCACATACCGCTGACTGGTGCGGATTCTAGCGGGGTGAACAGAATTGTCGATGCGAGAATCTTGAATAGGATGCCGAAAGCACGATTATGGGGGCATTCTTGGCTAATTTTTTTGCTTGAGAACGATAGACTGCATATTGTGTTCGCTCAGTCGGTCGCGGGTTTCGTCAAGCGTCCTTAAATCTTTGTAAGGCCCTAAGCGAACGCGATGCCAAGTATCTTCATCTCCTAAGGACACAACCTGAATGTCGGCCTGCAACCCAATAAGCGCGAGCTCAGCTTTCAGCCGGTCTGCGTCCTGATGGCGCCTGAATGATCCTACTTGCAGTACATAAACGGTATGATTCGTGGACCGATTCGGAGTGACCTTGGTTTCTGTTGTGTTGGAGTGAGGTGACGAAGTCATCTCCTCCTCGGCTACCTGGACCTCCCTTTCTGGAAGGATAGTGTAGAACTCAAACCTTGGTTTTACAGGTTCAGGCTGCTTTTTCGCTGTAAGCACATCTCCTTTCCGCTCTGCTTTCTTCTTTTGTGAGAGTTCGGCCGAACCAGAAGCGCCATTGTTTGGAGGCGCAAGGGGTGCGTTGTCCGCTTCATGCCCTGTGAGATAGACGAGGAAGGCGACAAATAGCCCAATGGCCAATCCAGCGAGCAGCCATACCCAGGGCGGTGATTGCTTGCGCCGAGCATGGTCCTTTGCAATATGTTTGTAGTCCCTTGACATGCTTACATCGCCTCTGGGGCTGAGACTCCCAGAAGTTCGAGGCCATTACGAACGACCTGGCGGGTCGCGATAATCAACGCAAGACGGGCGTTGCGCAGGGCCTCTTCCTCGACGAGGAACGTATGCGCGTTGTAATAGGTGTGGAAGTCATTGGCCAGCTCGCGCAAGAAGAACGCCACTTGATGCGGCGCGTGGTCTACAGCGGCTGATTCGACAACTTCAGGATATCGAGACAGTGACTTCAAGAGGGTCAGCTCATGGGGCTCGCAAAGTCGATGGAGATTTTGCTCGCCTTGCCTGCGATCCCAGACGTCGCCCTTCTCGTCTAGCTGGCGTAGTACGCTGCAAATGCGCGCGTGGGCGTACTGGATGTAATAGACGGGATTGTCAGCTGACTGGGATTTGGCCAGCTCTAGGTCGAAATCGAGATGTTGATCATGTTTTCGCATGATAAAGAAGAAACGAGCTGGGTCCCGTCCTACTTCCTTGCGCAGCTGGCGAAGAGTTATGAATTCGCCGCTGCGGGTCGACATCGGCAACTTTTCTTTGCCTCGAAATAGGCTAACAAACTGCACCAACAATATAGCCAAACTGGAAGGGTCCTTCCCAAGTGCCTGCAACGCCGCCCTTAGCCGTGCCACATAGCCGTGATGGTCGGCCCCCCAAATATCGATCAACCGCTGAAAACCTCGCTCCAGCTTGCCGAGATGATAAGCTACATCGGAAGCAAAGTACGTTGTCTGGCGGTTCTCACGAACGAGCACGCGATCTTTCTCGTCGCCAAATGCAGTGGATCGAAACCAGCGTGCTCCATCTTGCTCATAGACGTACCCCGCATCGTCTAACAACTGCACTGCGAGATCCACTGCGCTATTCTCGACTAGGCGACGCTCGTGGTACCACTTGTCAAAATGCACACCAAAGTGCTCAAGGTCGTCTCGGATATCGTCAAGCAGCATTGCCAGGGCGCGGTCCAAAACTATTTGGTAACGATCTTTTCCCAGCAGCGCTTTGGCCGTCCCCACTAGGGCGTCGATATGGGCTTCCGGATCGTCGCTGGCGGACGTCCCACCGGCTATGACTTCCTCACGAGAGACACGATAAGCATCGCTTTCCTCTCGACGTAAACTTGCCGCAATGTCCCAGATATAATCCCCACGGTAGCCCGCTGATGGGAAGAGGATCTCTTCGCCACACAATTCCAGGTATCGAAGCCAGACACTGGTAGCAAGGATATCCATCTGTCGGCCCGCATCGTTAACGTAGTACTCTCGATGCACCGCATACCCTATGGCTTCCAATAGTGTAGCAACAGACGCACCATAGGCGGCTCCGCGGCCATGCCCGATGTGTAACGGTCCGGTGGGATTGGCTGAGACAAATTCAATTTGAACCCGTTGTCCCTTACCGATAGTGGCGCGTCCATAGCGGTCGCCCAGCGCCAAAATTTCGGGAATCTCGTCCTGGAAGGCTCTCGCAGTCATAAAAAAATTAATGAACCCGGCGCCAGCCACGACGGCGGACTCAACTTTATCGGAGGGAGGAAGACAGCTGGCCAGGCGCTGTGCCAGCTTCCGAGGATTATGCCCGCAAACACGGGCGAGCCCGAGGGCTACGGGACTGGCGAAGTCTCCGTGTTCACTACTCCGGCTGCGCTCGATGCGGATAGTTGGCGAGGAAGGCAAATTGACTTCGCCGTCTTGCTGAATTTTATTGATGGCTGCTTGCAACAGGATCTGCAGATAATTTCGCAAAAGACCTACACCTTGCGCCAACCTGGTTTTAGTTTTGATCGTGGGCGATGCACGCCGTTCATAGCATCACTTGGGGATCCACATCCACGGACCATCGTACCCGCCGACCTGATTTAAGCGTCTCTAGCTGAGGAATCCACGCGTGAAGCAGGCGGTGCAGAAGCCCGCGCTGCTGGGCGTGAACCAATAAGTGCGCTCGATAGCGGCCACTGCGCCTTTCCATCGGAGCCGGTACCGGTCCGAATAAGGCAACGCCAGTGACAAGTCTTGCTTGGGCTTGCTGCTTTGCTTCGGCGAGGAACTCAAGGGTAGCTTCCCGCGCATTTGTTTCCGCTCGCACCAATGCCAATGCCGCGTAAGGAGGCAGGCTAGCTTCAGCACGTTCCGCAAGCAGTGTCTTGGCAAAGCTCGGATAGCCTTCGGTTATCAAGAGCTGCAGGAGAGGGTGTGTCGGATGGTGCGTCTGAATGAGCACGGTACCGGGCCTCGCGCCCCTTCCTGCACGACCAGCGACCTGGACGATGAGTTGCCCCAGTCGTTCGGTGGATCGAAAGTCAGATCCGAAAAGCCCCTGATCCGCATCGAGTATTCCTACCAGCGTGACGGCCGGAAAATGGTGCCCCTTTGTCAGCATTTGAGTTCCGACAAGAATATGAGTCTCACCAGTATGGACCCTTGACAAGGCCGCTTCTAATGCTCCTCTGTGTGCCCCGATATCTCGGTCTATGCGGCCGATACTTGCACTGGTGAAGTGCTGGCTCAATGCCTTGACGACCCGTTGCGTACCGGTTCCTAAGATTCGCAGGTCGGTGTTGTCGCAGGCGCCGCAGCGGCTGGGAACGCCGCGCTCAGCTCCGCAGTGGTGGCAACGCAAACACTCTCCGGCGCGATGATAGACCATGCGGGCATCGCAGTGTGCACACGTGGCAATCCAACCACACTCATGACAAATCATGAGTGGCGCGTAGCCGCGACGGTTTATGAATAGCAAGGATTGCTCACCTCGGGTGAGACGATCCTCGATGGCTTGCAGCAGTGCATCTGAAAGACTCGCCTCAAACGCACGGCCACGCACGTCAATGATATCAACGGCTGGCACGCTCGCGCCCGCCGCGCGCTTTGGGAGTCGCAACTGCAGGTATCGGCCCTGGGCGGCATTGTTCAAACTCTCGAGCGAGGGAGTTGCCGAACCGAGCACGACGGGGATACCTCTTTGACGACCGCGCATCACGATGATATCACGGGCCGAGTAGCGGAACCCATCTTGCTGCTTATAGGAGATATCGTGTTCTTCATCGACGATGAAGAGACCGGGGTTCTTCAGCGGAACGAACGCTGCCGATCGAGTCCCGATGATAACCGAAACCCGTCCCTCGCGAGCCATCGTCCAGGCGCGCAGACGCTCCTGATCGCTCAACCCCGAGTGAAAGATCTGCACGGGCGTGCTGAGCCTTTGTCGAAAGCGGGCCACCATCTGAGGAGTGAGCCCAATCTCGGGTATCAGTATCAGCGCCTGGAGACCGGCGCGAACGGTACGGTCAATCAGCTCAAGATAGACTTCCGTTTTCCCGCTACCCGTTATTCCCTCCAAAAGGAACGTACAAAATCGCTTGCCGACGCGTTCAATAGCTTTTATTGCTGCGTCTTGAGCCGGTTCTAGCTTCCATGCTGCCTTCGTCGTTGTTGATCGCGGTTGATCCGGGTCGACTCGTCTCACCCATCCTTTCTTCTCCAGGGTCGTAAGCACAGGACGCCAACCTGGTTTAATCGCAGAAGAGGCATTCGCCATAACACTTCGTGGGTGCGTTTGGAGTGCCGCGAGGACCGCCGCCTGATGCGGCGCGCGTGGCAGGTCTGATGGTGAAATACTTGCTCCGAGCTCGGTGAGCTGCCAGCAGCACTTTTCGCGTGAAATAGTTTTTCGACCGCGCCGAAGCACACTGGGCAAAAGTGCTCGAAAAACCTCCCCAATAGGATGCTGATAATACCTGCTTGACCACCTTAATAAATCAATGATATCGGGTGGCAGGATAGGACTATCATCAAGAATCTTTAGAACGCTTTTTAATTTATCCGGTGATATTTCACTGTTGTCTAAAATAGCCAATATGATGCCGATACGTGTACCTCCGCGAAAGGGTACTTGCACGCGCAGTCCGGGGCGCAGGTGGCCTGTTGACACACCCGCGGGCGCCCGATAGTCAAAACACCGTCTGACTGGTGAGGGTACTGCGATGCGTAAGATGATCGCGGCGTTAGTATCTTCATAAGACGAGGACTGAGCGCGTCGGCTACACCCATTCATTCATTATGGTGGGCGATGAGGGACTCTACTGCGGCCGCGTTGGCACGACGCATCGGTTTCCCGTCGATCGGGCACAATGGCGCATGCTTACGCGCACGGTGGGTAAAGACAACCAGTTCTACCGCCACGTCGTTAGCGAGGAATGTGTAGGTGGGATACATTTTGAAAGATTCCGTCGAAATCCGCAGGCGCCGCACTCCGCTTTCGTGGGGGATTCCCTTCTCAAGGAGAAATAGAGCGACTTCTTCGCTGGGCTCGGCAAACACGTGAAGGCTTACGTGACTGTATTTGTCGGCGCTGCCCCGCAATACCGGCCCCACTAGGCAAGGGTAAAACGGCTTCAGAAAACGCATGGCTTGTAATGCAGTCCAGCGTAGTTCCTTTAGACGCAGCAGATGGTGACTGGATCTAAACAAACGCTGATAGGCGTTTATTTCCTCTTCGATCTCGTTGTTGCCTGGCAGTTGCCCGGCATCGGTTGCCTGAAGACGCTGAGCTGCCTTGCGTTTTGCAACGGCATAGTCTTGAATTCCTCCCTCTATAATAAGTCTGGCTGCTGCCTGGGCTATGTGTGTACGTAAGTGGGCTCTCGGAGGCCTTTGGCGTGTGCTCATACGAAAGTTCTCAAGCGGGCGGCTTGGGGCCCACAATAAGGGACTTATTTCTTGGCTCTCCTGACCGAATCAGAATCTTATGGGCGCCTTTCCAAGCGCGGTCGATCAAAAGAGCCGTTCAGCAACAGCGCCGCCGGTACTGCGACGGCCGATATTTGCTCTCGAGGGAGCTTTAGCCGGAGATGCGGGTACATCGTTCACTCTGAACGTCTCGAATATAGCTCCCGGATCAGAAGCTCCAGCAAAATGGCCGGTTTCCGGATCAATACGAATGGTAATCATGCCTTCAGGCTGTTCCATAAATTCTTCCGGAGTGTCTTGCAGCGATTCTTGCATGAACTGTAACCACATTGGTAGTGCGGCCCGGCTTCCTGTTTCCCTCTCGCCAAGCGGCTGTAAACGATCGAATCCCACCCAGGCAACAGCCACTAGTCTAGGATTAAAGCCAGCAAACCATGCATCCCGCTGATCGTTGGTCGTTCCTGTTTTGCCAGCGATATCCTTCCGACCGAGAGATCGGGCGCGCTTTCCAGTTCCGCGCTGAATGACGTCTCTCAGCATGGAATTCATAATCCAAGCGTTTTGTGACGTCACAACTCGAAGTGCCGGTTTCAACGACCGAAACTCCAAGCCGCGACTGGTCTCAAGCGAGTTGTCTGGGCTCGAGTTCTTCTCTTCAATTACTTGAAGGCGAGCCTCCTCTTCTGAGCTGATATCGGAGATGTCACAGCTGTCGCAGACCACGCGGGGGCTGGCTCGCCAGGTCCTCTCGCCAGAGGGATCAGATATGGCATCAATGAAATAGCCATCCATTCCATAACCGCCATTCGCGAATACGCAGTACGCAGTAGCGAGCTCCTGCGGCGTAAGCGTTCCACTACCGAGCGCAAGCGATAAACTTCGTGGTAGCGCCGCGTCCTTAAAACCGAAGCGCTGAAGGTAGCCGATCGCGTAATCAATGCCAATAGCTTGCAGCAGTCGTATGGACACGAGGTTTCGAGAGTGGACTAGCGCTTCACGCAGCCGTGTCGGTCCGAAGAATTCTCCACTGTAGTTCTCCGGGCGCCAGGAAGCTTCAAGTCCGGGATCATCGAATACGATGGGCGCGTCATTGATCATGCTCGCAGCGGTGAAGCCGTGATCAATGGCCGCTGAGTACACGAATGGCTTAAAGCTCGATCCCGGCTGGCGGTGTGCCTGCGTCGCCCGATTGAATTTGCTACGTAAGAAATCGAAGCCTCCGACTAACGCGACTATGGCGCCATCACGGGGGTTCATTGCCAACAATGCCCCTTCTACATCAGGCACTTGGCTGAGATACCATTCTTCACCTATTTTTCTTACACGAATGACGTCACCAACCGAGAGTATTTCTGTCGCCGCCTTGAGCTTGGCTCCACGGCGGTTGTGGTCTAAGAACGGCCGCGCCCACGATAGACCCTTCCAGGGAATCTCCACCAAGCCGTGGTGTTTGGTCAGCACACCAGCCGCCTGTTCGCGGAGATCGATGACGAGACCGGGTTCCAGGCCGCCAATCGTCGGGATTCTCGCAAGTGCTTGTTCTGCCTGGCGCTGCTTCTGTAGTGAATATTCGATGTGATCTTCCGGACCGCGATAGCCGTGCCGCTCATCGTATTCGATTAAAGCTTTGCGTAATGCGTGGTTGGCGGTAGTTTGTTGGCGACTATCGATGGTGGTAAAAACCTGCAAACCTACCGTGTAGGCGTTGACGCCGAAACGCCGCTCCATCTCAGCCCGCACCATCTCCGCAACGTATGGCGCCTCGACTTGAACGGCTAAACCATGCAGAGACGCCGTGATGGGAGCGCTGCGAGCCTCCTCATAGTCTTTTAAATTTATGAATGCCAATTCATACATACGGCGTAGCACGTAGTTACGGCGGGTTAGGGCGCGCGCGGAATCGGCAATCGGATTGAAACGTGAAGGTGCCTTTGGCAGTCCAGCAATCATCGCTATCTGGGCCAATGACAATTCGCTAAGCTCCTGGCCGTAATATGTCTGCGCCGCTGCTCCTATCCCGTAGGCCCGATGGCCCAGAAAAATTTTGTTCAGATAGAGTTCTAAGATCTCCTGCTTAGTCAGCTCTCGCTCAATCTTGAGGGCAAGCAAAATTTCATTAAGTTTCCTTAAGTATGTTCTTTCGCGTCCAAGAAAGAAGTTTCGAGCCACCTGCATGGTAATAGTGCTTCCTCCAGGTCCCTTCTCGCCGGTTCGCAGCAAATGCCAAACAGCTCTTGCAATCCCTTGCCAATCGACCCCGGGGTGCGTGAAAAACCGCTCGTCTTCAGCGGCTAAGATGGCATTGATCATCGCATGCGGGACGTCTGCTAGTGCAAGCGGTATGCGCCGTTTTTCACCGAATTCGGCAATAAGGTGTTCATCGCGACTGTAGACTCGTAGCGGTACCTGAAGATGAACATCCTTCAGGGTATTGGTCGGAGGGAGCTTTGGGGCTAGATACCATACGCCCCCCCCCGCGATCGCGAGGGTCAGAAAGCCCGTAGTCAAGAGTACGATAACAATTATGCGAGCCGCCCTGAGCATCTTTTGATCCTTAGCGTCATGTACACAACAGCCCTACTTCCAAGGAGGTAGCCCACTTGGTTCTCGCTTTTTTCTGCCCTCTGTTGCGGTGCCATTCCGAAGCTGACTGTGCACCCGTAAACCAGGCGCGCGGGCCAAAGGAGCCTCCCATTAGTCCAGCTTGTTTCCGAACGGTTACGATCAATCATTCCAAGGCAAGCTTTTAGGATAGGGCGAGTCGACCGTAGTGTACAGAGTCTGTTATGCGGGTTCCGAGCAACACGTACAACTCTCCTCTCGACGGCAAGCCCATGAAGCTTAAGTTGATTTCGACGCGCGCCATACTTGTCTTAACGGCTCCAACCTTGCGCATAGCCGGAATATCTCTGCAAAGCTTAACAGCCTGCCTTGAGCGTCAATGTCCTTGTCATTGCAGTACGCGCCGCCTTGGACTTCCCTCTCATACACACGTTGGAATACGTGCACGCTTATTGGGATAACCTTCCCGGGGAAGTTCCCCACCGTTGTTCAGCATGGATGTTATGCATTTCTTTTGCCGTTGTGCACCGTGCTCTGTCGGTTTCTTACGACTTCATTGAGCAGTTGCATGCTATTCCAATCCATAGAGAAGGCAGACGTCATGCTTCTGCCACGACCTAAAGCTTCCCTATGCGAGGCCGATACTGGCTTCGGTCAGAGACATCGGCTGAACATATACAATTAATAAGAACTAAAGTTGTTTTACTTAGTGCGAAGCCAGTCTTAATCCCTATGGGATTGTCTTATCAGTTTCTGATAAGAACAGCTTTCATTAATTAACTAAGACTAAAGGTGAAATGGTGGTGGGCTTATTCGAAAGAAAATCCACTCCAGTCATTGGACTAGATATTAGTTCTAGTGCGGTCAAGCTCCTGGAACTTGCAAAAGTAGGTGATCGCTACCGAGTAGAAAGTTACGCGGTCGAGCCATTGCCTCCTAACTCTGTGATAGAAAAAAGTATTTCGGACGTCGATGCAGTAGGCCAGGCGATACGTCGAGCCGTCAAACGCTCTACCACGAAAAGTAAATATACCGCCGTTGCGGTACCGGGATCGGCTGTGATTACCAAAACAATCACCATGCCTTTAGATTTAAAAGAAGACGACCTAGAAAATCAACTTCAATTAGAAGCTGATCAATATATTCCGTATTCATTGGAAGAAGTTAATCTTGATTTTCAAGTTCTTGGAACTTCAGAATCGGATCCGGATAAAGTCGATGTCTTGTTGGCTGCCTCGCGTTCAGAAAACGTGGAGATGCGGGTTGCTGCGGCAGAAATTGGCGGGCTTGTTCCTAAAATTGTGGACGTAGAAGCATTTGCGGTGGAAAACGCTTTTGACCTAGTTCGCAAACAATTACCGAGAGATACGGAAAGGAAAATCATTGCTCTTGTGGATATTGGCGCCACGATGACTACTATCAGCGTATTTAGTGGTGGCAAGATCATATACACGCGGGAGCAAGTTTTTGGCGGTCGCCAGCTAACAGAAGAAATTCAGCGGCGCTACGGGCTGACCTTCGAGGAAGCGGGTTTAGCGAAACGACAAGGAGGTTTGCCTGAAAACTATAAACCTGAGGTTTTGGAGCCGTTTCGAGAGGCGATGGCGCAACAGGTCAATCGTGCTCTGCAGTTTTTCTACTCATCAAGCCAGGTGGCACAGATTGACCATATTATACTAGCCGGAGGTTGTGCCGCTATAGACGATATTTGTCCACTCATGGCGTCAAAAGCGAGCGCAGAGGTCACCATAGCAAATCCATTTACGCAAATGACGCTGTCCTCAAAGGTCAGGGAGCAGGTTCTCGCTAACGATGCACCAGCCCTGATGATTGCCTGCGGCCTTGCCATGAGGAGTGCCTATTAATGCCCCACATAAATCTACTGCCTTGGCGCGAAGAGCTGCGCAAGCGCCGCCAAAAAGATTTCGGCATTGCTGCGCTCGGGGCCATACTTATAACAGTTGGCGTTCTCGTTCTGGTTCACATGCAGTTCAATTCTGTAATTGATTACCAACAGAGCAGAAACAGATATCTCGAAGAACAAATCGCCCAACTCGATGAAAAAATCAAAGAAATTAAAACATTAGATGAAGAAAAAAAGCGGCTTCTGGCACGAATGCAAATTATTCAAAGATTGCAAGCCAGCCGACCTGAAATTGTACATTTGTTTGATGAGCTCGTGGTCGCGATACCAGACGGGCTTTATTTTTCAAAACTAACGCAAGAGAGTGGTAAAGTTGGCATTACCGGATATGCTCAATCAAATGCCCGGGTATCCTCAATCATGCGTCGCTTGGCAAAGTCTCCGTGGTTCAAAGATCCTAAGTTACTGGAAATAAAGGCGGATGCTAAAGCTGACAAAAATGGACTGCGATTAAATCATTTCAGCCTTCAGATCACGCAGCGGAAACCAGAACAGCAGAACCAGCAAGAGAAGCCTTCATGAACCTGGATCTTAAAAGCTTAAATAATCTTGATATTAACAACGCCGGGAACTGGCCTGTCGCAGGAAAGGTCGCGGTGATAGGAGTATTGTGCCTTTGCACCTTGTTTGGTGGATATTGGTTCGATACGAAAAGTCAGCTTGAAGTTATAAAAAAAGAACGCGATCAAGAAGCAGACCTTAAGCAAGGTTTTGAAGGAAAGCAACGGCGTGCGGTAAATTTGGAGCCGCTCAAGCAACAATTAGCGGAAATGAAAACCACATTTGGTGGTATGTTGCGGTTACTTCCAAGTCGAACTGAAATTGAAGGGCTTTTGGTGGATATTTCACAGGCAGGATTAGCAAGCGGTCTGGAGTTCGAGTTGTTCAAGCCGGAGGTAGAAGTAACGGAAGACTTCTATGCTGTTCAACCAATAAAAATTAAGGTTGTCGGAGACTATCATCAGTTTGGGGAATTTATAAGTACGGTTGCTAATCTCCCCCGAATTGTCACCCAGCACGACATAGGAATTAGCCCGCTGAGTGGACGAATGGAGAAGAAGGACGTGCTTAGCATGGAACTTGTTGCCAAGACCTATCGGTACCTCGAGGATGGGGAGGTTCAGGATTGAATAGCCCATTCTCCAGCTAAGCGGTTTGGAGGCATGCAGTGAAGTTAGGCGCCGAGATTATTGGTGTTCGGAAGTTACAGCGGTGGCCACTGGTGATTATGCGTGGGTTACGATCGTTAGCGGTTATATTCATGGCGGCTATTGGGGGATGCAGCAATAGCTCGATGCATGACCTCGAATCTTATGTGGCTGATGTTTTGGCGCGAAAGGGTTGGCCTATCGATCCCTTGCCAACGGTGGTAATTCCCCCCAGCCATGTTTATGAATCCAGTGACCGGCGCGATCCGTTTCAGCCGGAGATCGCAGCCGTTGATGAAAGCAAGCAACCGGAGATGACAGCCAACAACGGAGTTCTTCGGCCGCCCGAGCAGCGTAATCGCGAGGAGCTGGAGGGGTTTCCGCTTGACGCGCTCAGGATGGCTGGGACTTTAGAGCAAGGTATTGACATGTGGGCAATTATCCTTGGTCCGGAGGGAACAGTCTATCGGGTACAAAAAGGTAACTATGTCGGCAGAAACTACGGGAAAATCCATAGTATCGTGGAAGACCGGATTGAGCTGACGGAAATCATACCCGATGGTCAGGGCGGCTGGCAGGAGAGGGAAGCTGCCTTGGCATTGGCTGAGAAGTGAAGACGAAGGGGTCAGCTATGGCGAAAACCAGTGATACACTCCGCCTGCCAAAAAGCTTCGAGCGGGCCGCAGCGGAGACACACAGTGAAGCTGAGGAGCCGATTATGCAAGGCGCGCGGTGCCATTGGAAGTGGATTCACAATGGGCGCGTATACGCGCCCATGTGTTTCTTTCTGCTCGCTGTCGTAGTATTTGTTAGCTGGCCAGTGACGGGTTATTCGAAAGCACAACTGACATTGGAGGAAATCAGCTACTCTGCCCTGCCAGGTGATCGACTTCAACTTGAGCTCACGCTGTCAGATGTTGTTTCAGAACCCCTTAGTTTTGCCATTGATAAGCCCGCACGCATTGCACTAGATTTTCCCGGTGTGCGGTCAAATCTTGCTTATAAGTCTATGCCCCTCGGAGTTGGTATGGCGCGAAGCCTTACGGCTCTCGAAGCCGGTGAACGCACACGGGTTGTCGTGAGCCTAAGCGAGCTGGTACCGTATGAGATACGTGCGACAGGCCGCAAAGTGTATGTAACACTCAATAATCCCACCATTTTGGCAACTGCTTCAGGCGCTCCTGCTGCCACTGCAGCGAAACGCACCCTGGGGAGTATCAAAGATATCGATTTTCGGCGTGGTCAAGCTGGGGAAGGACGGGTCACCGTGACTCTGTCAAGTCCATCGATGATTGTCGATACACGCGAAGAGGGTGGAAAGCTTATTGTTCAGCTAGTCGGCGCTGACCTTCCCAAGAGGCTGCAGCGTCGCTTAGACGTTACCGATTTCGCGACCCCGGTGCAGGTGGTAGATGCTTTTAGCCGGGGCTCTGATACGCGAATCCTCATTGAAGCGACTCCACCCTTTGATCACCTGGCTTACCAAGCTGATAATCTCTATACCATCGAAATAAAGCCAGTGAGTAAGGCTGAGCAGGAGTTGGCAAAGAAAGAGAAATTCCAGTACAGCGGAGAACGGCTTTCTTTAAATTTTCAGGACATTGAGGTGCGCGCGGTTCTGCAGCTGTTGGCAGATTTCACTGGTCTTAATTTGGTGGCGAGTGATTCTGTGAACGGAAGTCTCACCTTGCGACTAAAGAATGTACCTTGGGATCAGGCGCTTGATATTGTGCTCAAGGCAAGAGGGCTAGCGATGCGCCAGGTCGGCAATGTTATTATGGTAGCGCCAACCGAGGAAATCGCTGCTCGTGAGAAGTTGGAACTTGAGGCTGAAAAGCAGCGTGTAGAGCTAGCCCCGCTACAAACCGAGTTTATTCAAGTCAATTACGCCAAGGCCGCTGAGTTGGCAAGCTTGTTAAAGGCCCCGGAGAATTCGCTATTGTCTGAACGTGGCCATGTCACGGTAGACGAGCGAACGAACACCTTATTGGTAAGAGACAATGTGGACAATTTGCAAGCGATATCGCGTCTTGTGAATACCCTTGATGTTCCTGTCAGACAAGTGTTGATTGAGTCCCGAATTGTAATAGCGGATGAGACATTCAGTCGCGATTTAGGCATTACTTTCGGTTTTTCTTATGACGACAGTAACACTCCAGATATTTTGACTTTGGGTGGCAAGCGGCCTGGCGATACGAAATTTTCCGCTTTGGTTCCCAATCCCAATACGGGTCAGTTGGAGCAAAAGGCGATCGTCACTGGATTTGAAACGCCAAAGGATACGGAAGGGCTGATCGTAGATTTGCCAGTGGCTAACCCTGCAGCTGCGCTTGGATTCGTGGTCGGTAAGCTTGGTAGCAACATACTGCAACTCGAGCTTTCAGCAGCACAGGAAGAGGGTCGTGGTGAGACACTTTCTAACCCGCGCGTGATTACCTCTGATCGCAAAGAAGCAATCATTGAGCAAGGTGTTGAGATTCCTTTTCAGGAGTCAACCTCAAGCGGGGCTACTTCTACATCGTTTAAGAAAGCGGTCTTGAGCCTGAAGGTAAAGCCGCAGATCACCCCTGATGACCGTATCATTATGGACATTCAGGTAAACAAAGACAGGCCTGGGAAGGAGTTTGCCGGGATTCCAAGTGTGGATACTCGGTCCGTTACGACTCAGGTGCTAGTTGATAATGGAGAGACTGTAGTTCTTGGGGGAATTTACGAGCAGGATTTGCGAGATGATCGTAGTGGAGTTCCATTCTTTCAAGATATTCCGTATCTTGGATTCCTGTTCCAACGAACAGAAAAGCGTGATGATAAGAAAGAATTGCTGATCTTCGTGACCCCGAAAGTTCTCAAGAAAGCATTGACTCTTCGCTGACCGCTCTCGCGAGATCAGCTGCCCTACTATTCGGCGGATGGCTTAGCCATCCGCCGCTGGACTGCATTGGATGCCCTGTCATGAGTGTCCTTGCGCGTCCACTAGGCCCGGCGGGCGTCCTTTCCCAGCTCTTCTAACAAAACCCCTATCATGGACCAGCTTGGCATTTGCCAAACCTCCGCTGTTAGAGGTACCTTCGACGGGTGGCGGCACGAGTCCCGCGATTTTTTTATCGATCTCTCCAAGAAAGTTATGTACTTTCTCAAAAGCTTGAAACGCTGATTTGAGCATTTATCTAATTTTATTGCCCTGGTCTCTCAGTAATCGCGGTCGGGTCATATAGGCTGTGTGGTAGTCAATCCTAGGTATGTACAACCCAGAAAACATTTATTTGGTCGGCCCAATGGGCGCTGGAAAGACTACCGTCGGGAGGAAGCTAGCGACGGCCTTGAAGAAGGAGTTTTTGGACAGTGATCAAATAGTCGAAGTAAAGACCGGTGCAAGTATTTCCTTAATATTTGAAATCGAAGGTGAGGAGGGATTCAGGCGGCGAGAGCGCATGATTTTGGAAGACCTGACGCAACTAAGAGATGTCGTACTTGCAACGGGTGGCGGGATCATTCTAGACAAAATAAACCGAGCTAGGTTAAGGAGTTGCGGATTTGTGATCTACCTGAATCCGCCGTTTGAGCGTTTGCTAGAGCGCACCATGAGGGATCGCCGACGACCTTTATTGCGAACCGAGGATCCGCAAGGGCGATTGCGAGCCATTGTAACAGAGAGAGACCCACTGTATCGTCAAGTGGCTGATATGATTATCAGTGGTGAGCATAGAACGGCTACTCAGGTGGTGAGGGAGATCTTGAAGGAGTTTTCCAGGCTATGAGTTATGTTCGAGTTGAGCTGGGAGAGCGAAGTTACCCAATCCATATCGGGAGCGGCTTGCTCAGGCAAGCAGGACTGCTTGCACCCTATCTGGTGGATAGGCGTGTGTTGGTGGTCACAAATGAGAGTTTGGCACCACTGTATCTTGAGCAAGCCTTAGCCATACTGCAAGAAGGTAGCCCGCAGGTCTTGATCCTTCCCGATGGTGAAGAGTACAAGACGTTACAAGTCGCGGCGCAGATTTTTGATGCTTTGCTAAAAAGTCGTTTTGGCCGGGATAGCGTACTGGTGGCGCTGGGAGGAGGCGTTATTGGCGACATCACTGGCTTTGCAGCCGCCTGCTATCAACGCGGAGTGCCGTACGTCCAAATTCCTACCACCCTGTTAGCGCAGGTCGATTCCTCGGTAGGGGGAAAGACCGGTGTCAATCATCCTCTGGGAAAGAACATGATTGGGGCATTTCACCAACCTATCTGTGTTGTGGCGGATACGGATACCCTTAGCACGCTGAAGGATAGGGAGTTCCGCTCTGGTCTCGCAGAGATTATCAAATACGGATTGATCCGTGACGCTAACTTCTTCCTTTGGTTGGAGGATTCGTTGGCCGCCTTGTTAGAACGGAATTCAGAGGCTCTCGCTTATGCAATTCGCCGTTCGTGTGAAGTCAAAGCTGACGTGGTCGGCACGGATGAGCGGGAGATCGGGGAACGGGTGCTCCTGAATCTGGGGCATACGTTCGGTCACGCTATCGAAACCGGGCTTGGCTATGGTCAATGGCTACACGGCGAGGCAGTAGGCGCCGGTATATGCATCGCCGGTCATCTTTCCGCACGCCTCGGCCGGTTATCGGATTCTGACAGCATTCGGATAGACTCTCTGGTTGCTCGGGCAGGCCTTCCTGTAAAGTTGCCTGCCGAGCTAAAGGAACAGCAGATGCTTGAGCTCATGTCGGTAGACAAGAAGGCACGACGCGGGTGCATGCAGCTCGTCTTATTGAATAGCATTGGCAGTGCCGCTTTGACCGACGACTTCAGCACGGAAGCACTAATGAATGTGCTGCACTCCAGTCGATTAGCTAAATGACAATCGATGACCATGGTCATCGTTTCGTCAGCGTCACGATTCAGAGGGTAAGACCATGCCCAGAATCTGTAGGCAGCCGAAGGGATAACATGAACGAATTAGCTAGTTACGCGGCGCATGACGTTTCGTCTCGTGGACGGATGTATCCTGAGTCGCAGCCGGCTTATCGGGGCGTCTATCAGCGCGACCGCGATCGGATTGTTCACTCGGCGGCTTTCCGGCGTCTGGAGTACAAGACACAGGTCTTTGTAAATCACGAAGGGGATATGTTCAGGACGCGACTTACTCATACATTGGAAGTAGCGCAAATTTCCCGAACGATTGCCAGAGCCCTTGTGCTTAATGAAGACCTGACAGAGGCAATCGCTCTAGCACATGATCTCGGCCACACGCCGTTTGGTCATGCTGGGCAGGATGCCCTGAATGACTGTATGCAGACCTACGGTGGATTCGAACACAACGTGCAGTCGTTGCGCGTCGTGGATCTGTTGGAGGAAAGATATGCGCAGTTTCCTGGTCTCAATCTAGCTTTTGAAACGCGTGAAGGGATTCTCAAACATTGTTCTTTGGGGTTGGCAAGGCAGTTGGGTGCATTGGGTCAGCGCTTTGTCGTTGGACACCAGCCGAGCTTAGAGGCACAAGTCGCGAACATTGCTGATGAGATTGCGTACAATAACCACGATGTGGATGATGGCTTGCGTGCAGGTCTAATCACTCTCAAAGCGCTTGACAGAATCTCACTTTTTAGGCGACAGCGTTTGGAAGTTGAGAAACAATGGCCGGGAATTGGAGAGCGTCGTTTGATTCATGAGGTTATTCGGCGCATGATCAACCAACAGGTCGTCGCACTTATTGAATATAGCCGCGAGGTCATAGCTTCAGCATCTCCCTCCGATATCGAGGCGGTGCGAAGAGCGACATCTCCTTATATCAGCTTTAGCCATGATATGCTCACAGAGCACAGAGAGCTCAAGACTTTTCTTATGCAGCATTTGTATCGACATTACCGTGTTCGCCGCATGTCGATGAAAGCTGGTCGCATACTGAACTCTCTGTTCGAAGCTTTCATGAACGACCTGGAAATGCTCCCCTTAGAGACTGGGCAGCGCATTAAAGAGCTGGATCGCGAACAGGGGCAGACCGGTCGAGCACGTGGAATTGCAGACTATATTGCCGGCATGACTGACCGCTATGCTATCTTGGAGTTCGAAAGAGTTTTTAATGTCACACATCTCACTTGAATGGCCTGAAGTGCAAACATTTTTTGGTTATTGAGACAACGATTAAGTGTAGAAAAAATCATCGCGTTTTTGCTTAGAAAGTCGCACGGTCTGAGACGGTGTTTTAAAACCCTGGCGAAAGTCGGTTTCGGCGTATATCGGATTGTGGCTCCCCTTTCATGTGGACATTTATGTGCAGGCGAGCGGGGCAGTACCTGGTGATAGGAGCTTAGAAGAGACGCCTCTTTATGCCTCAAGCCTATAGGAGCTTCAACCTTATCGCAAAGTTCATTAAATAAACTCAGCACGAACCAATCATGCTTATGTGCTATCGAGTTGAAGTTTTATGTAATGGTGACTGTGGATAAAGCTAGAAACGATCGCTTGCTGCGAGCGCTTGCGCGCCAACCGGTGGATAAAACCCCCATTTGGATTATGCGGCAGGCTGGTCGCTATTTGCCGGAGTATCGAAAGGTTCGTGCTGAGGCAGGAAGTTTTACCAAGCTTTATAAAACGCCAGAACTTGCCTGCAAGGTGACTTTGCAGCCGCTGGAGCGTTACCCTTTGGACGCTGCGATACTGTTTTCCGACATTTTGACGGTGCCTGATGCAATGGGCCTAGGACTTGAATTTACCGAAGGCGAAGGGCCACGATTTGCGCGCCCGGTGCGTTCTACGCGCGATATTCTTCGCCTCAATGTCCCGGATCCAGAAGAAAAACTTGGCTATGTAATGGCTGCAACGCGGCTCATACGGTCTGAGCTAGCAGGGCGGGTACCACTTATTGGCTTTGCAGGCAGTCCTTGGACCTTAGCGACTTATATGGTCGAAGGCCATGGCTCAACAGATTTTCGCCATATCAAAGGACTCATGTTTCAGTTACCGGCAGAAATGCATCGGCTACTGAAGGTGGTTGCCGATGCGGTTGCAAGCTATTTGAACGCACAGATTTTAGCTGGTGCTCAGGCAATCATGATTTTTGACACTTGGGGTGGCATTCTCGCGCCCAGAGATTATCTGGGGTTTTCTTTGCGTTATATGAGGCGAATCATCGACTCCCTTATTCGGGAGCACGATGGTCAAAGGGTGCCTATTATCTTATATACCAAGGGTGGTGGTGCTTGGCTTGAGGAGATGGCGCAGAGCCGGTGCGATGCAATCGGCATCGATTGGACTGTCGATCTCGGGGTGGCACGCCAACGCGTGGGCAATCAGGTGTCGTTGCAAGGCAACCTGGACCCTTGTGTGCTTTATGCAAGCCCTGAGCGAATTCGGAAGGAGGTCGGTGACGTGCTCGGGAGCTTTGGGGTTGGAAATGGGCATGTGTTCAATCTTGGACACGGGATTCATCCCCAGGTAAACCCGGATCACGTGGCTGCGTTGATCAATGCCGTGCATGAACTAAGCCCCCCTTACCACGGGTGAGCGGGTGCAGCCGTCTCAGGAAAGGCAGATTAATGATTTGTTCCTTCGAGGTCGATGCCCTTATCAGGCGCCACTGACAGAGGACGAAAGGCTCGGTGCGGGGAATCTGAGAGGATGTTTTGAAGCCTCGGCGAACCCCGGTAGAGCAAGGCGCACGGTAGCGGGACAAAATATAGCCCAAAGCCATTTTGACCAGCAGCAAACTGGCTCTGAAGGGGTGAGCTCCGGGGATAGGGCGAGTAAACCCGGGTGTACATGGGGAGGTACCAGGATTGCAGGTCAGCGCGACCTGTCGCTGCGGCCGGAGCAGCAGGTTTTTAAGCACCCTCTAAGGAGAGGATTTTGAGGATGACTAAGCATTTGCTTGTATTCGCAAAGGGATTTTGCATGGGGACGGCAGACGTCGTGCCCGGCGTAAGCGGCGGTACTATGGCGTTCATTTTAGGGATATATCAGAGGCTCTTGGAAGCAATTCGCGCTTTTGATTGGCAGCTGCTCGGCCACCTGTCTCGCGGGCAAATTCGTTTAGCAATAGACCGCATCGATCTGGTTTTCCTGGTATTTTTAGGGTCTGGCATCGTCGCAGCAGTTCTATTCTTTACGCGCGTGATATCGCTGCCAAGTTTGCTTGAGAATCACCCTGAGCAGGTGTATGGATTATTTTTTGGGCTCATCACTGCGTCGGTTGTGCTCCTTTTCAAATCTTTATCTCAGTTACGCTATGCAGACGTTACAACTTTCCTAATAGGCATCGTGTTTGGTTGGGCGATCGTGAACCTGGTGCCAGTCGATACTCCTTATGAATCCTGGTTTCTCTGCTTGAGCGGAGCGGTGGCTATCTGCGCGATGATTCTTCCAGGCATTTCGGGCGCCTTCGTACTGCTCATACTCAACAAATATGCTTATGTGCTGGATGCAATCGGCCGGATAGATCTGAACGTCTTGGTACCTTTTGGTTTCGGAGCCATAGTTGGCATCATGTTATTCAGTCGCATTCTTGTGTGGTTACTCCACCACTATTACAAGCAAATGGTTCTCGGCATCGCTGGTGTTTTGATAGGATCATTGTGGATGATGTGGCCTTTTCAAGAACGCACTTACGAGATCGTAAGGGATCGACCGCGACTCATTCACAGTGTGCCGATTTGGCCTGATGAGCTGAATATGACGGTGCTAGCGACACTCGGTTGGATAGTTGCCGGAATTGCCCTTGTTCTGTGGATAAGTGCCATTGCCGGAAGGCGGAGCCTTCCGGCAGTGCAAGGTGCACGGTAACGAACAACTGGAGTGTAAAGGGGCGTAAATGAGGATGACGAGCCGCCGCGCAACGCAGCTCAGGCAAGCGCAGTAGTTTTTTAATACAGCTTCTTAGGTCAAGGGGTCTGTTAAAAAATAATTTTTTGAGTACGGCGTGTTTTTATGTGGTGAACTTTTGCTTGCTTTTCTCTGTGCTCATGTTTCCGGAGTTGGGTGACATATTGGAGGTTGGGTTGCAAAATAAATAGGAGTGGATCTATAGGCTCGATACAGTACTGACACTGCTTTCATGGAATGCCAGCCAATTTAACGCCGGAATATAAAGCCGCAGAGGCCGCCTTTCGCAGTGCACGGGACTCAAAGGAGCGCTTGGAGTGTTTACGGGAAATGCTGCGCACCATCCCCAAGCACAAGGGTACCGATCACCTCCAAGCGGCTATCAAGTCCCGCATTAAGGAACTTAAGGAAGAGCTGGCGGGACCCAAGAAAGGGGGAGCCCGGAGCGGGCCTCCGACGGTCATTCGTCCCGAGGGAGCGGCGCAGATAGCCCTCATCGGCTCGCCCAACGTGGGTAAGTCCACTTTGCATGCGCGTCTGACGGGGTCTAACGCGCAATCAGCCCCCTATCCCTTTACGACGCAATTTCCCCAGCCGGGTATGCTTCCCTACCAGGATATCTACTTTCAGATAATCGATCTCCCGCCGTTGTCGTCATACCACCCTGTTCCCTGGTTTGCCAATGCCCTTCGGCCGGCGGACGCAGGCCTTTTGGTGGTCGATATGAGCGATCCGGCATGTGTGGAGCAAACATTGTCGGTGCAGGATCTGCTTGCCGTGAAGCGCGTTACATTGACGGAGCGGTGGGACATCATCAGGGGGACAGGACCTGAGGCTCAGTACGAGTCACTACAAGATCCTTTTGCGCTGCATCTGCCCGTGCTGATGGTTGTAAACAAAGCGGACCAGATCCAGAACTTAGCGGGTGAGCTCGAAGTTTTTCAAGAACTTACCGGTGTGCGGTATCCTGTGCTCGCCGTATCGGCGATCACAGGAGAAGGCCTGGACTGGCTTGCTCCTTGGTTGTTCGAGCACCTTGGGGTCATTCGCGTTTACACCAAAGTGCCAGGGTGGCCGCCAGACATGGATCGGCCGTTCACTGTACGTTGGGGTCATACCGTCCATGACGTCGCAATGCTCGTACATCGGGATATCGCCGCAATTCTTAAGTATGCTCGGCTTTGGAGGGATCCGCAGATCCAGGGGTTGCAGGTGGGCGCTGATTACATTGTTTCGGATCGGGATATTTTGGAGCTGCATACTTAATTAGGCGCGGCAGTTTAGCACGCTGGGGGAAGTCGATGCGCACATTGATGAACGGCAGGACATGGCCCACGGCAGCCCGGCTAAGTGGCCGTGAGCCATCCTGCACAACGAAGCTGGCCCAGAAGGGGCGAGTGAGCTACAGTATTTGTCGGCGTACTAATCCCACACTTTATAACGCCGTTACGACAAGCGCAGCTTGTTTCTTGATCAGCGGCTGAGGAAGCCGAGCGAGGCGGACGCGGCTTTATACCTATTGCACGCTACCAAAGGATTCATCCGTGCTACCGGCCGGCGGATTGAGTCCAGCTATTCGGCAACCTTGGGCTACCGGTCCTCCAGGAAAGAGCTGATACAAGTACTTAATGCCTCCCTGACTGTGAAACTTTTCGTCGAGCGCGTCGTGTAGCGCCCTTATGTGGGGGGACTCGTTCTTTGCAAAATATTCCTGAAGTGCATTTACGAGCGCCCAATGATCGGCGGTTAACTCTATTCCTTCTGCTTTCGCCGTGCTTTCGGCGCTCGCCTTCGTCCACTCCTCGGGGGCATGCGGAAAGTGAGGATCCTGCTTCGTTCCACTGCCGGGGTGCATGATGTCCTTCATCGTTTCAGCCATTCTTCTCTCCTTAATCTCTCTTTTGCGCGCTACCAGGCCTCTAGCTGCGATTTGACTCTCGACCAGTGAATGAAACTATAACCTAGGCAAGCACGCAAGCCTAGCGGCCCAAGACGCTGTGCGCACAAACACATGGTCAGTAGTCGTGGGTGATATTCTCTTCAGCGTGCCGACAAATTTCTCGACCATACTCCGTCCACACACTCAGGGAGTTTCCGCTGGAGCTCCAGTTTGGTTTCCGTATCGGCGCATTGATCGCCCACGAATTCTTCCGCGGCTGCCGGTTGAGCTTAGACTGTGGCACCACGTATCTGAACTTGGTGAAAGTCAAACCAAATCGGCAAAAACGGGCGCGTGATCCGAAGGTGTGATGCCGTCCTTTTTCTTTCGATATTCGCGGTCGATCGCCACGTCATCGATGCGTGCCATTACGCTTTTTGTGGCCAACAGCAAGTCGATGCGCAAGCCCTGTTTCTTGTGAAATGCACCGCCGCGATAATCCCACCAGGAAAATTCTTGGATATCGGGAAACCGCTCCCGATAGATGTCGACAAATCCGATATCCAGCAAACGCTGCAAGCGCGCACGTTCCTCATCGGTGTGGAATATCTGGCCGTGGAGGAGATCCTCGTTCCAGCTGTCGAGTCGACTTGGGCAGATATTGAAATCACCGCATAAAATCGTGGGGCGCGCATGGCTCATGGTTTCTTTGAGGTATCGACCAAGTGCATCAAGCCAGGCAAGCTTGCGTGAGAAGTCGTCATGCATTACCGATTTCCCGTTTGGCACGTAGACGGTAATAAATGAAAGATCACCCAGGTCGGCACTGATCAATCGTGCCCCAAAGGCGTCCTCGCCCGGTAGCCCACTCTGTGTAACCTTTATTGGCTGTCGGCTTAAGATGGCAACTCCATTCCATGCTTTTTGCCCATGAACCACAGCATGGTAGCCCGCTTCTTTAAAGATATCCCATGGGAACTCTGACTCGGTAATTTTCAGCTCTTGCAAGCCGACGATGTCCGGTTGACGGTTCGCGAGCCAGTGCAGGATGAGTTGATGGCGAGCCCGTAGGCCATTGATGTTCCAGGTTGCGATGCGCATGTTAACTGATAAAGCTCCGGCGGGGCTTATTCCATTGCTGCCTGGGCCAGTAGGATATTTCCTGGGCAAGATGTCGAACAAGCGTAGCAGAAAGAACTGTTTCGAAGCTACGAGGTCTTGGGATGCTACGGGTGGACTCTCGACGCAAGGCAGAGGCGGAGCAGCGTAAAGCCCCCCACAGCCAAAGGCGTGAAGCCCGAGTCTGGCACTCATAGAGTGCGAGTGCTACAATGCCGGCCGAGCGCGACAGAAGGAGTCGTTCGCCACCACCATGGAAAGCTCGAACCTGATCAAAGCACTTCCCACTGGCAGCCTGGCTGCCTACCAACATACCGTTAACACGATACCGCTGCTGAGCGCCGAAGAGGAGCAGCAGCTCGCAGAGCGATTTTGCCGGCAACATGATCTAGATGCTGCCTGGCAACTGGTGCAGTCTCACCTTCGCTTCGTAGTGCGCATCGCTCGGGGATACAGTGGCTATGGTTTGCCTCTAGCCGACCTGATCCAGGAAGGCAGCATTGGGCTGATGAAGGCCGTGAAACGGTTTGACCCGTCGCTTGGCGTGCGGCTCGTATCATTCGCGGTGCATTGGATACGCGCTGAAATTCATGAGTTCATTCTGCGCAACTGGCGTATCGTCAAGGTGGCGACCACCAAAGCTCAGCGTAAGCTGTTCTTCAATTTGCGCAGCGCAAAGAAGCATCTTGGCTGGCTTAATCAGGAAGAAGTTGACGAGGTGGCGAAGGATCTCGGGGTGCAGCCGGAAACGGTATGGGAAATGGAACAACGCCTCAGTGCTCATGACGCGGCATTTGATGGCCTGGCCGATGTCTCTACTGCCGAGGAGGTGCCGCTGGCGCCAGCGGCCTACCTAGAAGATTTACGTTTCGATCCGGCTACTCAGCTCGAGGAAGCGGATTGGCGAAAGCACGGTGCGCAGCGGCTCGCCGGCGCCCTGGCGACGCTCGATGACCGCAGCCGCGATATTCTGATGAAGCGATGGTTGAACGAAGACAAAGCAACGCTGCATCAGCTTGCGGCGTTGCACCGAATCTCTGCCGAGCGTATTCGGCAATTGGAACGAAACGCCATTAGGAAGCTGAGGGATGCGCTGTTGGCTGGAGATGGCGTGGCGCTGGAAAGCGAATTTTGAGCCAGGCTTCAGGCTCAAGTTCTGCAGTGCCAAGTGGCGAAGTAATCGCCGTCTTAATTGTTGACTCCGCTTCTATCTGCCCGAGGCGATTGCCAGCCCCCTGAGCCATTGCTCTAGGCATTTGTGACCCTGAGACTCCAGTATGTCTGCCCAACGGGCGGTGTCAGTGCGCAATTGCGTGACGCTTACACCTTCCGTAGCGGTAATCTCCAGCGCATGCCCGATAAACCAGCGTTCCAAACCTCTAGTGGTCACCTCGGGATGAAATTGTAGACCGAGGGAGTGCCCGCCGACGGCAAATGCCTGGTTCTTGCAAAGCTCGGTGGAAGCGAGGCGAATCGCACTTTCCGGCAAATCAAAAGTATCGCCATGCCAGTGCAAGACCCGGGTACCACCCTCGGCAAGGTGTTGCAGGCAAGAGTTCTGTCCGTCAGCGGTGAGCTTTATGGGACCCCAGCCAAGCTCCTTGCGGGGTAAGGGATAAACCCTGCCACCAAAAGCACGGGCCATCAGTTGAGCGCCGAGACAAATTCCCAGCGTCGGCCGGGTCTTCTGAAGTCGTTCGCTAAGGAGATGAAGCTCGTCGCGAAGGAAAGGATAATTGGTTTCGTCCGTGGCGCTAATAGGTCCCCCCAGAACGATCAGCAAATCCGCTTGATAGGCATCCCGTGTGGCGAGATTGTCGACTCCTGCCTGACGATAGCGTATTCGGTACTCATGGTGCGCCAGCGGCTCTACGAAAGAACCTAAATCTTCGAAAGGTAAATGCATAATTACCAAGGCGGTCTTCACGATTTATCCCTCTGCAGCTCGACCGGTTTTGGTCGCCTATGGTGCCAGCTTGATGCCTGGCCCTTTGGAATCCATTCTCTAATAGCGAAGATCATCCCTGACGAAGCATCGTCATCCCGGGAACTGAACACGGACTCTTGTTCCTCCGAGCGATCCGCGGTCAACTGTGATGTCCCCTCGATAGATCTCCTCAACGATTTCCCTGACCACCGCTAATCCAATGCCGTGACTGGCGGTATCGGGATGGGCGTGCATTCCCCGGCGCAAGACACTGTGAAGCTTCGCAGTCGGAATCTCTGGACCGTTGTCTTCCACCTCAATGACAACTCCGGCGTGCACCGCGCTGACGGCGATGAGTAAACGGCCTTGCAGCGATCCCATGGTGCTTCAGGCCGCGGGATCGCGCTCAAGGCGAAAGCGATAGCCGCGACCCCGCAGGGTCTCGATGGGATTGAGCGCACGTGCGGGATCGAGCTTGCGTCGCAACCGGCCGACGAGCACCTCAAGGACGTTACTGTCGCGCTCCAGATCTTCGTCGTAGAAATGCTCGGTCAGCTCGGATTTCGAGACGACCTGACCGGCATGCAGTATTAGGTGTTCAAGCACTTTACGTTGTTCCTCATGATACTGCGTTTTAATGCCACAGAGTTGCCGTGTCGTTGGCCGGGATCAGGAGCCGTCCGGAAGCAAGCCCAGCGGGTTTGGCTCAACACTACCAGGCATGACATGAACGAAGGCTGAACGCTAGCAACCCCCTTCCATCTGAGGATAGGGAGCTACTTACCGGTAGCGGGCTGAAATCAGGACCTGGGTGCATCAGTGGGCCGCACTTATTGATTGGGAAACGTGACTCAGACGTTCTCAGCTCTTACTATGGCTATACGTCGGGCACAGGAAGATACCCTATCCGGCTAAATCAAGGCACTGTTCAGGAATCACTATCCAAACACCGATGGAGCACCATTTTACGGTCAAAGATTTCTTTCTTTTTGTCTTCCTCTCGGCCCTGCTCGTTCTCCTATTGCTGGCGATGTACATGGTGGATCGGCAGTGGCAGAAGATGACGCAGATGGAAAAGCTTCTGAGCGAGCAGGCTATGGACTTGGGACGAATGCGCAGTGCCCTCGGCACCCTCGAGCGGCAAATGAGCATGGGCGGGCCGTTACACCTAGACGATGGTGAAAGCGAAGCTAGCAGTCCGGCAGTTCCAGCGGCTTTCCAGCGCGCTTACGAGGTGTCCCAGCGTCCGGACTTCCAGGCGGGTGATTGGCTGGTGCAAGCCTTTGGCACCGGCCTCAAAACGATCACGCCCCTGGTCTCCTCGGATATTTACGCCTCCGAGGTACAGACATTCGTGCAGGAGTCACTGCTCATTCGCAATCCTGAGACGTTAGCTTGGCAGGGGCTACTCGCGGAAGACAATTGGGAGGTGAGCGAAGACGGTCTTAGCTTCGTGTTTCGTTTGCGAGAGGGCGTTACCTTTTCCGACGGCCGCACCGTTGAGGCCAAGGACGTGGCGTTTACCTTCGCCTTTATCATGGATGAGGCCATTGCGGCACCTCGGGCGCGCGCCTACTTCGAAAAGATCGCAAACGTGACCGCAAGAAATGCTCGGGAGGTTGTGTTCCGGTTCAAAGAACCTTATTTCGACAGCCTGTCGCTAGCGGGCGGCATGCCGATCCTGGCAGAACACTTTTACGGGCGCTACTTGAAAGCACCCGAGACATTCAATCAGTCGAAAGGCTTCCTGTTTGGTTCCGGTCCTTACCGATTGTCGGATCCGCAGACTTGGACACCAGACCAAGGCTTCGTCGAGCTCGAACGCAATCCACGCTATTGGGGGCCGCTACAGCCGCCGTTTAACCGATTGCTGTGGAAGATCATCGAGAACGACAGCGCCCGTTTGACTACTTTCCGCAATGGGGATATCGATGTCTACAACGCCCGACCACTTGAGTTTCGGCAATTGATTCACGATGAAACCCTTAACGCCCGCGCTCAGCATCTGGAGTACATGAGTCCGACTGCTGGCTACCTCTACATTGGTTGGAACCAAGTGCGAGACGCGAAGCCCGCACGTTTCGCCGACCCCCGTGTGCGCCAAGCGATGACCTATCTCACCGATCGTCAGCGGATCATCGAGCAGATATTACTCGGTTATGCTGAGCCCGCTGTGAGCCCCTTCAGTGCGCGAAGCCCCCAGCACGATCCGGCGCTCAGTCCGCGGCCCTACGATCCGGTCAAAGCAAAAGCGCTTCTTAGCGAGGCCGGCTATGCGGATGGTGATAGCGACGGCGTTCTCGAAGATGCCAACGGTCGGCCCTTTGATTTCGAACTGGTGTTTTTGCAGGACAATGAGGACACGAAACGCTTGGTGCTGTTTCTGCGGGATATGTACGCTCGAGCCGGAATTTTGCTCCGGCCTAAGCCCACCGAGTGGTCCGTGATGCTCGACTTGCTCAACGAAAAGAACTTCGATGCCATCACCCTTGGCTGGTCCAGCGGGATCGAAACGGATCTATTTCAAATGTTCCACAGCAGCCAGATTGTGGCAGGCGGGGACAACTTCATAAGCTATCGCAATCCACGCCTCGATACGCTCATCGAGCAGGCTCGTGCCACCGTGGAAGAAGAGACGCGCATGCCGCTTTGGCATCAATGTGAGCGTATTCTCTATGAAGATCAGCCTTACACCTTCTTGCTGCGACGCAACACTTTGGCATTCATCGATGCGCGGATGCAAAACATCCAAGTAACCCGCCTCGGTCTTAACCTCAACACGGTTCCCGTGGAGTGGTTCGTACCGGGACCACTTCAGAAGTATACCCGCTAGAAAACGCGCCCCCGCGAACATGGCGCGTTCGTTTCCATAGATGCACACCTACATCCTCCGGCGGCTGCTGTTGATGGTCCCGACGCTACTCGGCATCACCGTAGTGGTGTTCACCGTGATGGCGCTCTCGCCCGGTGGCATCACCGCCGAGGGCCTAATCGCCGGTCAGAATCTGGAGCCTCAGGCGAAAAGGGCCCTGGAAGATTATTACAACCGGCGTTATGGGCTCGACCAGCCAGCACCCCTGCAGTACCTGCGATGGCTTAATAATGTCTCCCCCGTCGGTTTTGTCTTGGACGAGCATCATCGGTTTGGAAGGTTTTCATTGCTCAAGGGATCGGATTTTGGCATGAGCTTCCGCTACGGGCGCCGGGTCGGCGACCTCATTGCCGAACGTCTGCCCATTACCATCTTGCTGAACGTCCTTGCCATTCCGCTCATCTACATCGTTGCCATCGCTATTGGTGTCAGGGCAGCCACCCTGAGAGGCAGCGCTTTCGATGTCGGCTCGGGCATTTTTATGCTCGCCCTGTGGTCAATTCCCACCATGCTGTCGGGTGTGCTCTTGCTGGGTTTTTTTGCTAGTGATCAGTATTGGCAATGGTTCCCAACGGCGGGTTTGAATCGTCGAGAAGCCTTGGACATGCCATTTTTGCCCCATTGGAAAGACAGCGTGGATGCGCTGCGGCTGTTCTTCGGAGCAGTCTTTGGAGCAGCCCTGCTTTTCGGGCTCAGTCGCTGGCCTGGCCAACGTCTGCGGATCCTACTCATGGCACTGCTCGGTGCAGCTCTCGGTTTTTTTATGACGTTACCGCTCGGTGAGCTTAGCGTTTCGGTGGGATTGCTCATCGGACCGGCGCTGGTTGGAGCGCTCTTTGCGCTCGTCGGCTATACGGATTACTTGGCACTTCGTGCCACGGTGATGACCCTCATTGGAGTGGCGCTGGGGGTTGGTATCTCGTCGATCTTTTGGCAAGGGGATTTTGTCCGCGGATTCCTCTTGGATCGTTTGTGGCACCTGGTGTTGCCGGTGTTGTGTCTCACCTACGGTGGTTTTGCGTTCCTCGCCAAGCTCACCCGCTCAGCGGTACTTGAAAATCTGATGGCCGATTATGCTCGCACGGCGCACGCCAAGGGTGCGACGCAAGCCCAGGTGCTGTGGCGTCACGTGTTTCGTAACAGCCTCTTGCCACTCATTACTGTCGCCGCCACTTTGGCTCCGAGCCTGCTAGCGGGGTCGGTTATTGTGGAGAGCATCTTCAGCATCGATGGCATGGGTAAGCTCGCTGTGGAAGCCGTTAAGAGCCGCGATCGTGAGCTTGTGCTTTCCATTACCCTCATGAGCGGTCTGGTGACGCTCATCGGCTATCTCCTCGCCGATCTTCTGTACGCCGCCGCCGATCCGCGGGTGAGTTATGATTGACCAACCCATAGACGGGCGAGATGTTGCGCAGGCGAGCTCCCGGGTGTCCGTCTCTGAAGGCCGAGCAAGCTATGTGTGTGAGGTGCTGCGCCAGGTATTCTCGCAGTGGCCTGCGCGCCTGGGGTTGCTGTGGATTGGCCTGCTTGTTGTCATGGCCGCTTTTGCCCCCCTGCTGGCCAACAGCCATCCGCTTCTTGTGAGCGAGAAAGGTGAGATCAGTAGTCCGCTCCTGGCGCACCTCACGCCCGCTGATGTCATTCTCTTCGGCGCATTTTTCGCCGTTCCCCTCATCGTTGCGCTGATGCCTGCTCGGCTCATCTTCAGGCTCAGCCTGCTCGCGCTAGCGCTCGCAGTGATCGGCGTGCTCAGCTTTTCATTGATCGCTGCGCCTAAGGTTACGGTCTTCGAGCAGTATCGTGAGTCTCGCGCACAGGGACAGTTCGACTGGGTACTGATGACACCCATACCTTATTCGCCTCGGGATTACTTACGAGACCAGGGCAACACGGGACTGCAGCCACCGCTTGCAGATGCCGAGCATGTGCATTGGTTCGGCACAGAGATGAATGGCGCCGATGTGCTGAGCCGCATGATTTACGCTTCACGTATCGCGCTCGGGATCGGCTTTGTCGCGACCGGTATCGCCATGGTCATCGGCGTTCTCGCTGGCGGGCTGATGGGCTATTTTTCCGGTTTTCTCGATATTGTCGGTATGCGTTTGGTGGAGATTTTCGAGGCGATTCCAACACTGTTTCTACTGCTCACTTTTGTCGCTTTCTTCGGGCGCAGCCTCTATATCATGATGGTAATTATTGGCATCACCAGCTGGCCCATCTACGCGCGCTACCTCCGCGCTGAGTTCTTGAAGTTACGCGAACAGGAATTCGTCCAGGCGGCGATTGCCAGCGGCGTGCCCCTGCCTGCGATTCTGTTTCGCCACATGCTGCCAAATGGAATCGCCCCGGTGCTGGTCGCCGCAAGCTTTGGGGTTGCCTCGGCCATCCTCGCAGAAGCGACCTTGAGCTTTCTCGGACTTGGCTTGGTTGACGAGCCGTCGTGGGGACAGATGCTGAACCAGGCGGTGCAATCCTCGACCTTCAACTGGTGGATGGCGGCGTTCCCCGGCGGTGCCATATTTCTCACGGTGTTTTCGTATAACCTCATCGGTGAAGCCTTGCGTGATGCCATCGATCCCTTCCTGAGCAAGCCGGTTACCTGAAGGCTGAGAGGTTGTGAAGAAACCGTAGCGAGCGGCCCGAGAGCAAGGCGCACGGCGCGAAGCCGCGAGACATATCCGCTCGATAGGCGGGGAGCGAGCACCGCCCAACGCCGCTATCGAGAGGCGTAGTAGATTTATGTTGGTCTTGAGCGTGTTGTTGTTTTCGTCGCATGAGGTAACCGGTCAGACCCCCAAGCCGAGATGGGTGCTGGACAGCGGAGTTGATTTGCCAAAGACTTGGCGCATAGTGGGATGATGTAGGGATGCCCTCAATTCCGGCAGGTCCCGGGGCCGGAGCCCGGATGTGGGCGCGCTATTCTTGTCCGCTGGGTCCCGACCTTGGTCAAGCCCTGTGGCAGTCGGGACGCAACACTGCCTGCCCTGAGGCTGGCAGACAGGGAGGTTAGCCACTGAGCTCGGCTGCCACCGCCCGTGCCTTGGCCAGTTGTTCCTCGGCCAGCTCGTAATACTGCGCATGACTGGCGTCGTGAAAAACCTCCGCGGCCGCTTCAAAAGCGGCAACCGCCATCCGCGAAATCTCGACATCCTGAGCCCGTTCCGCCAGGATTCTTCGCGCAACGCCCAGGTTCGCCGTCGTCATGGCCCAGACCATCGGCATTCGCTCACGGGTCCATTCTTCAAGCGCGTTCTCATAGGCTGCCACGGCCTCTACCAGTATCCGCGCATCGTCCTGGCGTTCCCCGAGCTTCTGCAGTGCGGCCCCGAGATTGTTCTGTGTCATGGCCCAATCCAGCGGCACCCGCTTCCGGGTCCGCTCAACGAGTGCGCTCCTGTAGGCCGCAACGGCTTGTTCCAGCGTCCGTGGGCCTTTACGGTGCTCCCCGAGCACTCGAAGCGCGGTGCCAAGGTTGTTGAGCGTCATGGCCCAATCCAGCGGCACCCGCTCCCGGGTCCATTCCTGCAACACGTTCTTGTAGGCGTCGACCGATTTCTTCAGTGTCTTCGTGTCTTTCTTGCGCTGCCCGAGGGACATTAGCGCGGCGCCAAGGTTGTTCTGCGTCGTGGCCCAGTCCTGTGGCGTCTGCTCCTGGGTCCTTACCTCGAGAGCGCTCTCAAACGCCTCGATCGCTTTTTCCAGCATCTCGGTGTCGCTCTGGCGCTGGGCGAGGATACCAAGGGCATTGCCGAGATTGTTCTGGGTCACGGCCCAGTCCAGCGGCACCCGTTCACGGCTGCGTTCCGAAAGCGCGTTCTCGAAGGCGGTGATCGATCTCTCCAGCATCCAGGTGCCGCGCTGGCGCTGCCCGAGCACGCCGAGCGCATTCCCGAGGTTATTCTGTACCGTAGCCCAGTCATCAGGCCTTTCCGTCCTGGGAGCAAGGACGAGGATCGTGGTTTCGTAGAGTTCGATTGCCTGTTCAAGTGCCGCGTTGTCCCCAAACTCGCGGCCAAGGTCTTCGAGGACGGCTGCGCGTTCTTTCTGATACTGCCACTGCCAAGGTACTTCTAGCCCCGGCGTCGCCGCTGCCTGGGCAAATAGCTCGGCGGCCCGCCGATAATCCTGTTTGAGGGCGGCGATCCGGGCTTGTCCGGCACGCATGCGTGCGGTGGCCTCCGGTTCGTCACCAAGCGCAAGACAGCGCTCGCAAGCGGCCTCGAACGCTCGGTCGGCATCTTCGAGGGAGAACCCTTCGCCGGTGTGCAACGCGTCCTTCGCGCGTTCGATCAGCGCGGCGATCTCGGCGGCTTTGGTCACCGGGCGCGCCCGACCGGCCAGGCTGGCACGCAGGTTGCCCAGTCGCGAATAGGCCTGTTTCAGAAGACCCGGAACCTGCTGTCGGGAGACCTCTGTCTCATGAATGGGTGCGAGCAGCTGCTCGAGGTCTGACTTTTCTGCGCGCAGGTCGTTTCGGGCCGCGTCAAGCTCGGCCTGATAGGTGGCACTTGGATTAGGCATGTGCTCCTGCAGCCCGAAACCTCTCTGGTTCAGCCATGTGCATGATACTTACCTATTTCCGGCCTATTCCCGGATCGAGGAGCGCCTTGTGATGGCCCCTGGGGTAATTTCAAATCGGGGGCTCTAGGACGACCCGTGCCGGAAACCGCTGCAGAGCGGGGGATGAATGCCCCGCCCTGCGGGCTCTGCTCAGTCGACGATGTGATAAACAGGCGCTTTCTCCATCGTCCATTCGCCGGACTCAGGGTCGCGGCGGGACAGGGTCAGGGCATGCCAGTTCTTGTCGTCCAGCTTCAGATAGTCGCCTCGATAATAGTAGCCCGGCCAGCGTGTCTCCTTGCGAAACAAGGTGTGCTGCGCCACGCACTCGGAGGCTATTGCACGGTGCTTCAACTCCCAGGCACGCTGTAACTGGTGCAGGTCTTCGGCCCCGATATGGTCGAGGTCTTCCTGCAATATCTTCAGTAAGTCCAAGCCCCGCAGGAGCAGGGGCTCGTTGGTCATGTAATTGACGCCGATACCACCCACGTACTCGTCCATGATCTTTTCCAGACGCTGAAGCCCGTGTATGGGCAGGATATAACTGGGAGAGACGGTTCCAGCGACGATCTCGTTGCGCCCCACCTGATAGTTTTCAAGGGGCTTGTAAATGACTTCCTTGAGATCCTGGATCTGCTTGTCGGAGACCTTGATCTTCTCGTTGGGATGCTCCCTTATGTACTTGACCGCGGCCTTCGCGGCAAGACGGCCCTCGGTAAAGGAACCCGAGGAGAAAGCATGTGCGGTGCCGCCCAGGGCGTCTCCGGCGCCGAAAAGGCCTTCGACCGTCATCATGCGGTTGTATCCCCAGAAGTATTCGTCAGGAGAAAGATCCTCGGGTCCGCTGGCCCACGCGCCCGAGCAGGTCGCATGGGAACCCATGACATACGGCTCGGAGGTGGTCAGCTCAGGATTGATGTACTTGGGATCGATGTCCTGGGACGCCCACACAACTGCCTGTCCCACCGTCATGCCGAGGAAATTCTCCCAGCCCACGACTTCCTTATGGGGGTCCTGGAAGGCTTCCGTGGTCACCATGTGGATGGGGCCGCGACCGGCCACGACTTCCTGCAGGAAGGCGTGGTTGCGCAGACAGGTGGGTGTGGGGTGGTGATCGATATACTCGCCCACCATCGCCTTGGTGTGCTCGTACCATTTGGACTCGTACTCTTCACCATAGGCATTCTGGGTGTAGGTCTTGAGATGCAAGAAGTAGGCACCGACCGGACCATAGCCGTCTTTGAATCGGCATAGGACGATGCGGTTTTCCATCTGGGTCATCTTGGCGCCGGCTTGAATCGGCAACGCATAGGCTGAGGCACTGCTCCATGGGGCATACCAGGTTCGTCCCATGCCTTCACCCACCGAGCGGGGCTTAAAGATGTGCGATGCGCCACCGGCACCGACAATCACGGCCTTGGCCTTGAAGACATGCAGGTCACCCGTGCGGACGTTGAAGCCGAGCGCCCCGCCGACTCGGTTCGGCTTGCTTTCGTCCATCAGCAGATGCGTCACCATGATCCGGTTGTAAATCTTGTCAGCGGATTTGCGCGCCGCTTCAGCGACGATGGGCTTGTAGCTCTCGCCGTGGATCATGATCTGCCATTTGCCTTCACGCTGGTAGCGCCCGGTTTCCTTGTTCCGCATGAAGGGCAAACCCCACTCTTCGAACTTGTGGACGGCGGAATCAACATGGCGGGCCATATCGTACGCGAGATCCTCACGCACCATGCCCATCAGGTCGTTGCGGGCATAGCGTACGTGGTCCTCGGGCTGGTTCTCGCCCCACTGCATCCCCATGTAGCAGTTGATTGCGTATAGACCCTGGGCCACGGCGCCACTGCGATCGATATTGGCTTTCTCGGCCACGACAATCTTCATGTCGCGTCCCCAGTACCGCGCCTCATAGGCTGCACCGGTACCGCCCATACCACCACCGACGACAAGGATGTCGCAGTCTTCGTAAACGGTTTTAAAGCCCATTAGTAGTAGACCCCTTGCTTGAGCTGTTCCTTCTTGATTACGGGCAGTCCGGTTTCAATGTTAAGCGCGTCCGGCTCATAGCAAAGCAGCTGAGAATTGAGCGCCTTATCATCTGGTACCTCGAGCTCGGCGAGTTTAGGAATCTTCTCGCCCCAGGGCTGGGTCGTGATCGGTGAAACAAAATTCTTGACGCGACCGTCGCGAAACTTGATTTTCCAAGAAATGGTGCCTTTCTCTTCCTCGCGAAGAACACGGACGCTATGACCCAGGGGGGCAAAATCAGCATAGCCACGGCAGTCGATGGCATTCTGCGGGCAGGCCTTTACGCAGGAGTAACACTCCCAGCACATATTGGGCTCGATGTTGAGGGCGCGCCGATAGGTCTTATCGATGTGCATGATGTCGGACGGGCAGATATCAACGCAATGTCCACAACCGTCGCAGCGTGTCATATAGACAAATGTTGGCATGTTTTATTTCTCTCTAGTACTAGGAGCCTATGACCAGCGTCGTGATCAGTAGTGGTGGGGCAGTTCGCGCTTGATACCAAGGCCGAACTGTTCGGGCTTGTTGGCCGGCGGCGGCAGGTTCTGCCTGTAGCCGTCTGCGTCGAATACGCGTTTCTGGTATGCCGCTGCGGGCTTGAAGAACATATGCGCGAACTTGGACCACGGTACCCCACCGAACAGCACCACGCTGGCAACAATGAACAAGACGAAGAAGAGGGTTGCCCATCCCCCCGCGCCCGCCGCCTGCAGCGCGGACCAGATCAGCGCGAAGGTTGTCGTTGCAAGAAGCGACAGGATAAAGAGATCCGCCCGCACGAGGCGGTACCACGGATAACCCTCTGCGGCAACATCGACCCGGATAAAGAACCAGAACCAGTAACCGCCGACAACGACCATCAACGCGCCCAGGTGCCACAGCAGCGGCAGGATCGAGGGGGTGGGCGCGTCGGGGGTTGGATAGGCGAATATCATGATAGCGGTGGTGACGACGAAGAGCACGAACCCGTACATCGTGAGAAGATGGGCGAATCTGCGTCGAGGATTGCAGAATTCAGCAGAGGTCAGAACATCCTCTGCGATGGTTTTTATCGCAATCCCTGCCTTCTCACCGCCGCTGAGCTCGCGGGTCCGTGACTCTTTACTTTTTTTCCCGGCTTCGAAGAAGTACTTCGCGCTTCGCTTATGGATGACATCTAGCAGTGTGCCGCCCACCACTAGGAGGAGCATCAGAACGACATATGCCTGCATAGCGACGGGGGGGATAAATCCTGAGAACTCGGAGAAGAGGTTGTTGGTGAGCATCAAACGGGCTTCCTTTGGCTGTTCGATTCGGACTCTTTATACTGATTGATTCTTAAATAATGTTACAATTCAAGCTATTTTTTTATCTATAGAACTAGTTAATGACTTTAAATTATAGTTAATTCATATGGTTACGAAGTACCTGCGTGACAGCTCAAAAGTCCGGGCGAGAAGTGTGTCAACAGCGGCAAGCGATGTTATAGCAGTTCCTAGTTGCATGGGCTACTGCCAAAACGGCCTTTCTTTCGTTTTTGCCGAACGGCTCCGTTTTCCGGCGCCCCGCTGAAGACCGATTCCCGAGACGAGGCCGTCATCACCGCCATCCCCTGCACCGATCACCCGGGCGAAACAACAATTCCATTGGCAGGTTCTCAAAAAATGGCGGAGTTAACATTAGTGGTCGATTGGAAAAGCCAAGACCATTGATGATCATCGCTTTCACCGCCTCCCCGGCAGTCACCGTCTCCTGAGCATCCGCCTCGATTCGTGCATCATGGGGT
>JBAPTW010000405.1:0-19595 GCA_049282355.1 Gammaproteobacteria bacterium
CGAGAAGGCGGCACGATTGCTCGACATCGCCCTCACCAGCCGCGGCCAATCCGCGGGCGCACCCCTGACCATGGCCGGCGTCCCCGCCCACGCGCTAGACACCTACCTCGCCAAGCTTCTGCGCCAAAGCGAATCGGTTGCCATCTGTGAGCAAGTCGGGGATCCGAGCACCGCCAAGGGTCCGGTAGCGCGGGAGGTGACCCGTATCGTGACGCCGGGAACGGTTACCGATGAGGTGTTGTTAGAAGAGCGCCGCGATAATCTGCTGGCCGCTGTCAAGCAAGCCGGGGATGCGTTTGGGATAGCCGCTCTCGACCTCGGCAGTGGCCGTTTTTCGATCATGGAGGTGCAGGGTACGACGGCCCTGCGCTCCGAGCTAGCACGCTTGTGCCCGGCTGAGCTCTTGATCAGTGAGGAGGATAGTGACCTTGACGGCGCCTCAGACCAGCGCGGGCTTCGGCGTCAACCGGCCTGGTACTTCGACACCGCCTCGGCGCAGCGCCGTCTGAGTGAGCAGTTTGGTACCCGCGATCTTTCCGGGTTCGGCTGTGAGCAGTTAGTTCTCGGCGTTGGCGCGGCGGGCTGTCTCCTGCAGTATGCCAAGGACACACAACGCACCGCTTTGCCCCATATCCAGGATGTTTGCGTCGAGCACCCGGAAGACGCCGTGCTCCTCGATGCTGCCACGCAGCGCAATCTAGAGCTCACGGAAAGCTTAAGCGGTAATCCGGCGCACAGTTTGGCAGGGCTGCTGGATCGAACCGCCACGCCGATGGGAGCACGTCTGCTGCGCCGTTGGCTCGGGCGGCCGTTGCGAAACCAGGATGAGCTTCAGCGTCGATACCACTGCATCGAGACGCTGCTCACCAAAGCCGATCTCGAATCCCTGCACAAGCACTTGCGCCACATCGGCGACCTGGAGCGTATTCTAGCGCGGCTAAGTTTACGTACGGCGCGCCCTCGGGATCTCGTCCAGCTCAGGCGATCCCTTGGCGTTCTCCCTGGCCTTCGGGCTGATCTCAGCGCGCTTGACACGCCACTGATTCGCGGTTGGCTCGAGCGTGTGCCGTCTTTCCCTGAGCCCCACGACCTGCTTTGTCGCGCTTTGGTAGACAACCCACCGGTACTGCTAAGGGACGGTGGCATCATTGCCCAAGGCTATGATGAAAGCCTGGACGACTTGCGGACCCTCAGCCGAGACGCGGGTCAATTTATCGCCGAGCTGGAAGCCCAGGAACGCGCCCGCACCGGCATCGCCACACTGAAAGTGGGCTACAACCGCGTCCACGGTTACTACATTGAAATCAGCCGTACGCAGGCCGCCAACGCCCCAACCCACTACAGCCGTCGGCAAACCCTGAAAGGTGCGGAGCGCTACATTACCCCGGAGCTGAAACGCTTTGAGGACCAAGTGCTGAGCAGTCGCGAACGCGCGCTGGCACGCGAGAAAATGCTCTACGATGACCTCATCGAGACGCTCTGTGGCTCATTGAAGCCATTGCAAGCCGCCGCGGCGGCGCTCGCCGAGCTGGATGTGCTGCTAAATTTCGCCGAGCGTGCCTTGAGCCTCAACCTCAACCCACCGCAGCTTACCGACATTCCCACCCTCCATATCCGGGGCGGCCGGCACCCGGTGGTGGAACAAGCCTTGGATATCCCGTTTGTCGCCAACGATGTGGAGCTCCACGAATCACGGCGCATGCTCGTCATCACCGGGCCCAACATGGGCGGTAAATCCACCTACATGCGTCAAACGGCGCTCATCGTGTTGCTGGCGCACCTGGGAAGCTTCGTTCCCGCCGAGGCAGCAACCATCGGGCCTATCGATCGCATCTTTACCCGCATCGGGGCCAGCGATGATTTGGCCTCCGGGCGCTCCACCTTTATGGTGGAGATGACTGAAACCGCCAACATCCTGCACAACGCGACTGCCGCCAGCCTGGTGCTCATGGACGAGATCGGTCGCGGCACCAGCACCTACGACGGATTGGCGCTAGCCTGGGCAGCCGCCAAGCATCTGGCACAGCGGATCCGCGCCTTTACCCTATTTGCGACCCATTATTTTGAGCTCACCGCACTGCCAGACACGCTGCCGGGGGTGGCCAATGTCCACCTCAAAGCCATGGAGCATGGTCAGCGAATTGTGTTTCTCTACCAAGTGAGCGAAGGCGCGACGGATCGCAGCTATGGGTTGCAAGTCGCCGCCTTAGCCGGTATACCGGCGGATGTCATCGAGGAGGCACGCCAACTGCTTCATCAATTTCAAGTCGAGCAGCGCCGACCTCCCCAGGCAGAGCGGATCGAGCCGTTGAATCCGCTGCACTCGGCGGGCACGGATCGCCAGCTCAAAAAAATGCTTGCAGACATCGACCCCGATCAGTTGTCCCCTCGGCAGGCGTTAGATCTTGTCTATCGCCTCACCGAAAAACTCATTCCCGGGCTCGAAAGGGATCGCAAAGGCGATTAAGATATTGAACCGTTTGGCAAGGTTAGGGAAAGCAGGATCATGACGTTTGTTGTCACCGAGAGCTGTATTAAGTGCAAGTATACCGACTGCGTGGAGGTCTGCCCGGTGGATTGCTTCCATGAGGGCCCCAACTTCCTGGTGATCGATCCGGAAGAGTGCATCGATTGCACGCTGTGCGAGCCCGAATGCCCGGTGGAGGCCATCCTGTCCGAGGATGACGTTCCAGAAGACCAGCGTCACTTCATTGAGTTGAACGCCGAGCTGTCAAAGGAATGGCCAGTGCTCACCGAGAAGAAGGACGCCCCCGAGGATGCGGATGAATGGTCCAAGGTCAAAGAGAAGCTTCAGCATCTGGAGCGCTGAAAGATCCTGACGAAACGATGACCTTGCCCGTTGAGCCATCTGTTCGCATTGTCGTCTGGCGGTGCCGGCGAAGAGTCGAGAATGCCCTCAAGAAACGCCGGCGGTCGGCGAGATGTGCCGCCACAAAGCGCTGGTGCACGCCACGCCTTGCCCCCCATGCTCCCAGGCGATAGTCAGCTCGGTCGTGCCCATACCGCCCAAAGCATAGACTGGAACCGTCGCATCGTAGACCAATGCCCGGAATCGGTCCCAACCTAAGGGGTGGGAAGCGGGATGGCTCGGGGTGGCTCGAACGGGAGAGAGCACCACAAAATCAACCCCTATACGGTCAGCATGCGCCAGCTCTCGCGCGTTGTGGCAGGAAGCACCGACCCAGTAATCGTCACCCAGCGGGCGGCGGGAAAGCTTCAGTAGACGCTCTGCGGTGAGGTGAATACCCGGCGCACCGAGATCTCTTGCAAGGTCGGGCTCGGCGTTGAGCAGCAAGCTTGCGCCATGACCTTCGCATAAGGCCAATGCTTGACGAGCAAGCTCTCGATAGGGAGGCGGTTCGAGGCTCTTGGCCCGTAGCTGAATGAGACGAACGCCGCCGCGAACACACGCCGCCAGCGTCTTCAGGAAGCCCTCCTGATCCGACCCGGGCTCCGGTGTAATGAGGTAAACCGAAGGCAGCTTCAAGGCGGCAATGACCGGCACATCGGCTAGCGGAAACAGCCTCGCATCGAGGCTCTTCGGCGGCGCCCAGCGAATAGCCTGCCCTTCTTGACCGCGCGGCTCGCCGGACCAGGATTCTACGCGCCACACATCCAGCCAGATGGTGCGATCCCCGTAATCGTGATGCACCTGAATGAGCGGCCGGGCCGCCTGCAGGCAGATGCCGAGCTCCTCGGCAAGCTCCCGGGCGAGCGACTCCAAAGGTGTTTCGTTGGGCTCCACCTTGCCGCCCGGAAATTCCCACAAGCCGCCCTGGTGTACACCCTCGGGTCGTCGGCTGATGAGCACGCGGCCCGCGCCATCGACCAGCGCCGCAGCGGTGACATGGATAGCTTGGCGCCGCGCCGGAGACCGACTAACTTCGGTAATCGGCATTGATCGAGACATACCCGTGGGATAGATCACAAGTCCACACTGTGGCACCCTGGGTGCCCCTGCCAAGATCGACACGCACCGTGATCTCCGACTTTGCCATGATGCGACAGCCTTCGGCTTCCTGGTATTCAGGGGCTCGCGCGCCGTTGTTGACGATGCAGCAGTCGTCTAACCAAATCGCGACTTTGGTGATGTCGAGGTGTGCCAAGCCGGCACGACCCACCGCCGCGAGAATTCGTCCCCAATTCGGGTCTGATGCAAAGAAAGCGGTCTTCACCAGCGGCGAGTGAGCAATAGCGTACGCAACGTCCAAGCATTCCTCGGAGGTCTGTCCCTGTCCGACCGCGACGGTAATAAATTTAGTCGCCCCCTCCCCATCGCGAACGATACTTTGCGCCAGCACCGTACAGACCTCCTCCAAGGTCGCGGCGAACGCCCGGGTTGCGGTGCTGTCCGACCCCGATAAAGCCGCTCCCCCCCCGCGGCCGGTCGCCACCAGCACACAGGCATCATTGGTCGAAGTATCCCCGTCGACGGTGATGCGATTAAACGACCCTTCCACAGCGCTCGCCAAGCAGCCCTGCAGTAGCGACAGGGGGAGGGGCGCGTCCGTTGCCAAGAAAGCCAGCAGGGTGGCCATGTCCGGTCGGATCATTCCAGATCCCTTGGCAATACCGGTCACCGCGTAGCTTTGGCCTTCCCATCTGAGCCGTCGCGACGCCGCTTTTGCAACCGTGTCTGTGGTCATGATGGCTCGCGCCGCCTTTGGCCAGTGCTGTGTATCAAGGTCTGCCAGGGCCTTCGGAATGCCTGCCATGATAAGGCTCACCGGCAAGGGCTCGCCAATCACACCGGTGGAAAAGGGCAGCACCGCCTCTTTGCGGCAACCGCGCAATCTCGCCACTTCGGCACAACAGGCAACGGCATCTTCCCATCCCTGGCGACCGGTACCCGCATTGGCGTTACCCGCGTTGACGAGGAGGAAGCGGGGAGAGGTGGCTTTGAGGTGAGCACGGGCGACCTCGACTGGCGCCGCACAAAAAGCGTTGCGCGTAAACGTGGCCGCGACCGTGCTGCCTTCGGCGAGCTCGATGATCAGCAGATCGGGCCGGTCGCGGTAACGTCCTTGGGCACGGGCGACACCGAGGCGAATGCCTTTGATCTCCTCGAGTGGCGACGTTTCAGTGAAACCAACAGCCATAGCAGCCCCTTGCCTCGCTACCGGCTCGACTTGCCCACAGTGCCAACAGTTAGCTCAAACGGCCGTGGCAATGCTTGTATTTTTTCCCTGATCCGCAGGGGCAAGGCTCATTTCGGCCCACTTTAGGCCCCTGGCGCACGTAAGGCACCTTGGCGGGCGCCTCCGCCGGCGCTTGTTCCTCCTTATCACCCCCCGGTGCTCCAAGCCCTGGGTGCTCAAATTGCAGCGGAGCAGTGCGCCGACGCTGCGCCTCAACGGCTTCAACATCCGCCTCGGCACGCACCTGCACGCGCGATAAAATACCGATCACCTCGTGCTTGAGGCCCTCAAGCAGCGTCTGAAACATCTGGAATGCTTCCCGCTTATACTCCTGTTTGGGGTTCTTTTGCGCGTAGCCCCGCAGATGAATGCCCTGGCGCAGATAATCCATGGCGGAGAGATGCTCCTTCCAGGAGCCATCGAGCACCTGCAACAAAACCGCCTTCTCAAAATGCCTCATGACCTCAGCGCCGGTCAGCGTTTCCTTAGACTGATAGGCTTGCTCCAAGGTCTCCAGGACCCGGGCGCGCAATGGTTCTTCATGCAACGCCTCGTCCTCTTCAAGCCATTTGGCAATGGGTAGATGCAGCCCGAACTCCCGCTCGATGGCCTCTTCCAGCCCCGGCACGTCCCACTGCTCATCTAAGCTCTCCGGCGGAATATGGGCGTCGATGACCTCGCTGACCACATCGCGGCGAATGGCGTGCACCTGCTCGGACACGTCGTCGCTCGCCATAAGCTCATTGCGCAACGCATAGATTTCCTTGCGTTGGTCATTGGCCACATCATCGTATTCCAGCAGCTGCTTACGAATGTCGAAATTGCGCCCCTCCACCTTGCGTTGCGCATTCTCGATGGCCTTAGTAACCCAAGGATGCTCGATCGCCTCGCCCTCCTGCATACCGAGCTTTTGCATGATGGCCGAAACGCGTTCCGAGGCGAATATGCGCATCAAATCGTCCTCGAGGGACAAATAAAAACGGCTTGACCCGACATCGCCCTGGCGGCCAGATCGTCCGCGAAGCTGATTGTCCACTCGCCGCGATTCGTGGCGTTCGGTACCGATGATATGCACCCCCCCCGCTTCGAGGACCTTATCATGGCGCATTAGCCATGCCTTGCGGATGCGCTCTTGGGAGACCTCATCGGTAGCGCCAGCCACAGCGAGCTCCGACTGCAGGTTGCCGCCCAAGACGATGTCCGTACCGCGCCCGGCCATATTGGTGGCGATGGTGACTGTTCCGGGCCGACCCGCTTGAGCGATAATTTCTGCCTCGTGGGCGTGTTGTTTGGCATTGAGCACCTGATGGGAAATGCCCTGCGCGTCAAGCTGTCTCGATAGATACTCAGACGTCTCAATGGAGGTGGTACCGACCAGAACCGGTTGCTCCCGCCCACGGCAATCCTTGATATCGTCGACAACCGCGGCGAATTTCTCTGCCTTGGTCAGATACACGAGATCGGGCAAGTCTTTTCGGATCATCGGCATGTGGGTCGGAATGACGGCCACCTCCAAGGCGTAAATCTGCTGGAATTCCGCGGCTTCGGTATCCGCAGTACCGGTCATGCCGGCAAGCTTTCCGTAGAGCCGAAAATAATTCTGAAAGGTAATCGAGGCGAGCGTCTGATTCTCATTTTGGATGGGAACGTCTTCCTTGGCTTCCATGGCTTGGTGCAGCCCTTCTGACCACCGCCGCCCGGGCATGGTGCGCCCAGTGAACTCATCGACAATCACCACCTGATTGTCCCTGACGATGTAGTCCACATCACGCTGAAACAGCGCATAGGCTCGAAGCCCGGCACTCAGATAATGCATCAGCCCGATATTGCCGGCGTCATAGAGGCTCTCACCGGGCTTGAGCATACCGGCTTGCTCGAGCAACCTCTCCACATGCTGATGACCGTCCTCGGTCAGGAACACCTGCCTCGCCTTCTCATCGACACTGTAATCACCCGGCCCGTCCTCGGTCTGTTGACGAACAAGCTTAGGGATCAGACGGTTGATGCGCACATACAGCTCTGAGTTCTCGTCCGTGGGGCCGGAGATGATGAGCGGCGTGCGGGCCTCGTCGATGAGAATCGAATCGACTTCGTCGACGATGGCGTAACTGAGATCACGCTGCATCTTGTCCGTCATGGCGAACGCCATGTTGTCGCGCAGATAATCGAAACCAAACTCATTATTGGTCCCATAGGTCACGTCCGCGGCATACGCCGTGCGCTTTTCCTCGGGGGTCATGCCAGGGACGACAACGCCGGTGCGCATACCGAGAAAATGATAAATTTTTCCCATCCACTCCGCATCGCGACGCGCCAGGTAATCATTGACTGTGACGATGTGCACACTACGACCCGAGAGCGCATTGAGATAGGCCGCTAGAGTAGCCACCAAAGTCTTACCCTCACCGGTTCTCATCTCCGCAATCTTGCCATCGTGCAGCACCATCCCGCCGATGAGCTGAACGTCAAAGTGGCGCATCTCGAGCACGCGTCGACCGACTTCGCGCACCACGGCGAAGGCTTCGGGCAGTAACGCATCCAGGCTTTCGCCATTGGCCACCCGTTGTCGGAACGACTCGGTTTTGCAAGCAAGCTCGCTATCGCTGAGCTTTTGCATGTCCGGCTCGAGGGAGTTAATACGGGTAACGGTGCGTCCCAAACGGCGCAACAAGCGCTCGTTTCGACTACCAATAAGCTTTTTAAGCAGGCTCGTAACCATGATTTGCCATCTTATCTATCAGGATTGCGCGGGCCCACTGGAATCGGAACGAAAGTAATAAGCCGCCGCCGTGTGGGCGAACACACAGCCCCGCGCTACAGGATGATTCCCACCAACCTAACGCCCTCTCCGGACCAGGTCGGCAATACCCAGATCAGGACAGGTGGCTCGTGGATGGTTAGGATGTATTCTATCGGATTTGCGGACCTGGGGTGCTGTAGAAATGTCGCCCGCGCGTGGTGTTTTCCTAGCCCACGGCGGCCGGCTGAGCAAAGATGATGGGGGCCGGCTCCGCCTGCCCGAAGGTCACCAGCTCCCAGGCAGCCTCGTCCGCTAGCAGCGTCTGCAACAGTTTGTTATTGAGGGCATGGCCCGACTTGTAGCCGGCAAAGGCGCCGATCAGCCCATAGCCGAGAAGATAAACATCGCCAATGGCATCCAGTACTTTGTGTCTGACAAATTCATCCTTATAGCGCAGGCCATCCTCGTTCAGGATCCGATAGTCATCTACAACCACCGCATTGTCCAAACTGCCGCCAAGAGCCAGATTGTTCTCTCTCAAATGCTCCAGATCCCGCATAAAACCAAAGGTACGCGCCCGGCTGATCTCGCGCACGTAAGAAGTGGTGGAGAAATCTATCGTGGCTTTGGTGGCAGAATCCCGAAACACCGGATGATCAAAATCAATGGAAAAGGAAATCTTGAAACCATTCCATGGCTCAAACTTGGCCCACTTGTCCCCCTCCTCCACTCGCACGGTACGCTTGATACGCAGAAATTGCTTCGCAGCGTTTTGTTTGCAAATCCCAGCGGATTGAATCAAGAACACGAACGGGCCTGCACTGCCATCCATGATCGGCACCTCCGGTGCGCTCACATCGATGATTGCGTTGTCAATACCAAGCCCCGCCATGGCTGACAGAAGATGCTCAACCGTCGAGATCCGCGTATCGCCGCTGACCAAGGTGGTGGACAAGCGTGTATCCCCGACGTTTTCCGGCTTGGCTCGAATCGCCACCGGCTGTTCCAAGTCCACGCGCCGAAAGACGATGCCCGTGTTCACAGGTGCCGGTCTTAACGTCAGATAGACCTTCTCACCGGTATGTAAACCGACGCCGGTGGCGCGAATCACGTTCTTCAACGTGCATTGATGTACCAACTAGCACCTCCCAAATCCGTATCGTTTCGACTGCATCCCCTGCTAAAAAGCACTAAATGGTATCATATAATCACAAAATAAAGAAAAAACACACCACCCTTGCGCCCTCTTAATGTGCCCGCAGCAGTGCCGAGAACCCGCCAGCCGCACCATAATGGCGACGTAAGCGAGGCCTCAGCACCGCTGTTGCACGCTGAACTTTTTGGGAGCCCATGGTTTACTCAGTCCGCCTGGCGCCGCAGAAAGGCAGGGATATCGAGGTACTCTGCATGCGCCGCTACCGGGCTTGCGAGCGACCCCTCCTTTGGAGGTTGCTTGCGCATCACGGTCGGCATATCGAAGCGCCGATAGTCCATGTCGCCACTGGCGCTTGGCGTTACCAGACGCATATCCTTTTCTCGGATAGCCTCGGTATGCCCCAGACCCGTAGCCACCACAGTGACTCGCAGCTCATCCCGTACCCCTTCGTCAAGCACCGTGCCGATGACCACCAACGCATTCTCAGAGGCAAAGTCGCTGATGGCTTCGCCCACCGCGGCAAACTCGTCCATACCCAAATCGGGACCGGCGGTAATGTTCACGAGAATACCGCGAGCACCCTTCAAGCTGACGTTATCGAGCAGCGGACAGGCAATTGCCGCTTCCGCCGCCCGCCGGGCTCTATCCTCGCCCGTAGACTTGCCCGTCCCCATCATCGCCGCACCCTTCTCCGACATCACCGTGCGCACATCGGCAAAATCCACATTCATCATGCCCGGGCGCGTGATCAACTCGGCAATACCCTGTACCGCACCGAGCAGTACATCATTGGCGGCTTTGAACGCATCCCGTAACGTGATCTCTCGACCGAGGACGCTCAATAGCTTTTCGTTTGGCACCGTAATCAGCGAATCAACGTGCTCAGTAAGCTCGCGGATGCCATCCTCAGCAATTTTCATGCGCCGCTTGAGCTCAAAAGGAAACGGCTTGGTCACCACGGCTACCGTGAGGATCCCCATCTCCCTGGCAAGTTGCGCGGCCACCGGAGTCGCACCGGTCCCTGTTCCACCGCCCATTCCGGCGGTCAAGAACACCATGTCCGCTCCTTGCAGCACCTCGGCAATGCGGTCCCGATCCTCGAGAGCCGCTTGGCGGCCAATCTCCGGATTGGCACCAGCCCCAAGTCCTTTGGTAATGCCACCGCCAATCTGTAACACGGTGCGCGCCGAAGCATTCTTAAGCGCCTGAGCATCGGTATTGGCGCAAACGAAATCCACTCCTTCCAAGCTCGCTTGCAGCATGTGCTCAACGGCATTGCCGCCACCACCACCAAAACCAAGCACTTTAATCACCGCATTGGTTTCACTGTAAGTATCTACCAACTCGAACATAATTAGCCCCTCCTCTAGTAAGAGCTATCACCCTAGTAATTCCCCTGGAACCAACTCTTCATCCGTTCCAACACACCGCGAAAGCCCTTGAGTTCCGTGCGTAGGTGCCGCCCCGCATTGTTTTGCAAGCCGAACAGCAACAACCCTACGCCCGTCGCATAGACAGGATTTCGCACCACGTCCTTAAGCCCCGATACCGTATGGGGCTCGCCGAGTCGGACCGGCATGTGGAAAATCTCCTCGGCAAGTTCAACCGCCCCCTCCATCTTTGCACTGCCACCGGTGAGCACGATGCCGGCCGCTGCCAGCTCCTCGAGCCCACTGCGGCGCAGCTCCGCCTGCACCAAGCTAAGCAGCTCCTCGTAGCGTGGCTCCACCACCTCTGCCAAGGTCTGCCTCGCTAACCGCCGGGGGGGTCGATCACCGACACTCGGTACCTCGATGGTCTCCTCGGCACTCGCCAGCTGTGCCAGGGCACAGGCGTACTTGATCTTGAGCTCTTCGGCAAATTGGGTGGGCGTGCGCAGCGCCACCGCGATGTCATTGGTCACCTGATCACCGGCAATCGGAATGACGGCGGTATGCCGCACTGCCCCCTCCGAAAAAACGGCCAAGTCAGTGGTACCGCCGCCGATGTCCACCAAACAAATCCCCAGATCCCTTTCATCCTCGGTCAACACCGCCTGACTCGAGGCCAACTGCTCAAGAATAATGTCGTTGACCTCCAACCCGCAGCGACGGACGCACTTGACAATGTTTTGCGCGGCACTGACCGCTCCGGTCACCAGATGCACTTTTGATTCCAAGCGCACTCCGGACATGCCGATGGGTTCCTTGATCCCCTCCTGGTTATCGATGATGAATTCCTGCGGAAGGATGTGCAGCACCTTCTGATCCGCAGGAATCGCCACCGCCCGGGCGGCGTCGATAACGCGATCCAAATCCCCCGGCCCGACTTCCTTGTCGCGTATGGCAACGATGCCATGGGAGTTGAGGCTGCGAATATGGCTGCCGGCAATTCCCGCATAAACGGAGTGAATCTGACAGCCCGCCATCAGCTCGGCCTCCTCCACCGCGCGTTGGATGGACTGCACCGTCGATTCGATGTTGACCACCACCCCTTTCTTCAGGCCGCGTGAGGGGTGATAGCCGATACCAATGATTTCGAGCTCGCCCGCGGGGGAAACGGCGCCCACGATGGCGGCAACTTTTGAGGTCCCGATATCCAGGCCCACAATGAGATTCCTATCGGCCTTCTTCACCCGCTTACCTGCTGAGGCTGTCTTTTCCAGCGTACCGCAAAACCATTGGCATAGCGCAAATCCACCTGTTTGACGTCGTTAAGGCGCGGACTGAGAACTTTGGCAGCCACCTTGGCAAAATGCCGAAATCGAGCCTCCGCTAAGCCCTCCTCAAATACCAGCACCATTCCTGTGTCGAGCTGCCCCCGCCACGTTCCACGAGCATTCAGGGCGAGCTGCTCAATACGCCTCTTGAGCGGTGCCAACAGCCGCTGCAGCAGGCGATAACGCACCAGCACCTGAAGCGCGCTCCCCGGTGGGCCCTCCAGTTCGGCCAGCTCGCTGGAGACATCACGGTCCGGGCGAAATACGGTGCCGTCAGCTTCAATCAACTGATGCTCTCCCCAGCGCGCCACGGCCACTCGCTCCACCACCGCGAGGTGCAGGCTGTCGGGCCAAATTCGACGCACCGATGCTTCTCTGATCCACGGCAAACGCTCTACCGCCGCACGCACCGCCTCGACATCGACGCCAAAGAAGCCGCCATCGAGGCGTGTATTAATCACCTGTTCCAGCGCCGCGCGGTCGACATGCTGCAGCACCCCGACGATGCGCACTGATCGAATGGGCATCTCACGCAGCGCGTAACGCATCGGCAGTATCGTTGCCCCGATGACCAACAGCACCGCCATTATGCCGCCGAGCCATCGCCAGTAACGTCCCTTCGAGCCTGTCTGGGGGTTGGCGAGGGTCATCGAAAGCTCGTCTCGAGGATACGCCAAACCAGCTCCTCAAAGCTGATTCCGGCGGCTCGTGCGGCCATCGGCAACAAGCTGTGGCCAGTCATGCCCGGCACTGTGTTCACCTCGATGAACCAGGGCGCACCCTGCGCATCACAGAGGAAGTCCACGCGCCCCCAGCCGCTCGCCCCCGTGGCCTGAAACGCTGCCCAGGCACGCTCACGAAACAGGCGCTCCTCGACGGCTTCAAGCCCGCAAGGAATCAGGTACCTGGTGCCAACGCCGTCGCTGTACTTCGCCTCATAGTCATAGAAAGCACGCGGCGTTTCGACGCGAATCAGTGGCAGCACCTCATCGCCCAGGATGGCCGCGGTATACTCTGCGCCATCAATCCATTGCTCGGCGAGCACCGCCGTATCCGCGCGCCTGGCCAGCTCCCAGGCGCCCAGCAGCCGCCGCCGATCTTCCACCTTGCTCATGCCGACGCTGGAGCCTTCGTGCACCGGCTTGACGATCAGCGGCAATCCAAGCGCCTCGGCGGCGGCTTCGGCTTCCGCCGCCGAGGCCAGCAAGCGAAAGGCGGGAGTGGGAATAGCCGCGGCCTGCCACAGCAGCTTGGTCCGCGCTTTGTCCATGGAAAGCGCCGAACCGAGCACGCCGCTCCCGGTGTAGGGAAACCCTGCCGATTCCAGCGCACCTTGGATGATGCCATCCTCGCCGCCCCGTCCGTGCAGGACCACAAAGACACGGTCAAAGTGGGCACCGCGCAGCCGCTCCAAAATGTCACCTTGAGGGTCGAGGGCATGCGCGTCCACTCCCGAGCGTCGCAACGCGTCGAGCACTGCCTGACCGCTTTCCAGGGACACCGCCCGCTCCGCGGATTGACCGCCGAACAGCACGGCAACCCGCCCAAATTCCTGGGCATGCGTGACGCGCCGCCCAATCTGCGCGGTTCCTGCCGACAATTGAGGCGAAGCTTGCGCCGCCATTGCTTGGGGGCGGCCCGGCATTTGCCTCGATTCGTTGAGCATCCGCACCTATTGCGTCCTCCTCGCTTGCAGCGCTTCACCGACAATGCGCACTTCAGGTATTAAGCGCACGCCGAACCGCTCCCACACCGCATGACCCATGCGCTCGATGAGGGCCTCGATATCGCTCGCCCGGGCACCGCGATCATTCAGGATGAAGTTCGCATGCTTCTCTGATATCACGGCGCCGCCGATACGCAACCCCTTCAAGCCACAGGCCTCGATTAAACGCGCGGCGTAATCGCCAGTGGGATTGCGAAACACCGAGCCACAGCTTCGCCAACGGGTGGGTTGGCTGGTATCGCGCCGCCGCAGGAGCGCACGCATCTGCGCCACGATTTGCTGGTGCGCACCGGGAACGAGTTGCAGCTCTGCGGCGACAAACCACTCTCCCGCCGGACCATGTACCTGACGATAACCCACCTGATACGCCAATGCCGTTCTGACGCGTCGAACACCGGCTCGATCCAGCGTCTCAACGCGGCGCACCAACCCCCAGGTCTGCTGGCCGAAAGCGCCGGCATTCATCGCCAGCGCACCACCGACGGTACCCGGGATCCCGGCTAGAAACTCAGCACCCTGCAGACCCTGTCGGGCACACAGGCGAGCGAGCTTGTTGCAGGCCAGACCCGCTTCAGCACGCACCACTCCTGGCTGCAGCAGGGTCATAGCGTCCAGGGTGCCACGAAGCTGCACCACGGTCCCCGTAAAACCACCATCGCGCACCAACAGATTGCTGCCCAATCCCAGCCACAGAAGGGGTTCAGTCGCTGGCACCTGTTGCAGAAAACGACCCAAATCCACGACATCCGCCGACCGGTAAAAGCGTGCCGCCGGCCCGCCAACCCCGAACGCCGTATGTTGGGACAGTGGTTCATTGCAACGAAGCACTCCCCGCAACGGCGCGCCCCTGTCGAAAGCGCGATCGGTGGCAACCAGGGCAGCAACCGGTGCCTCCATGCTCAGTGCTTTACTGACACTACGGGCCAAGGTTCTCTCCTCGCATCAGCGCGTTGGCCACGGACCCGATATCCCCCGCCCCCAGAGTGAGCAAGATGTCGCCGTCTCGCAGTAGGGTGCAAAGTACCTTGCTGAGGTCCGAGCGGTCCTCGACGAACACCGGCACGGCACCGCCCCAAGCGCGGATCGCCCGGCACAGTGCGCGGCTATCGGCCCCAGTGATAGCCGCTTCGCCGGCGCCATAAACCTCGAGCAGCACGAGCCCCTCCACCGCTGACAATACCTTCGCAAAGTCATCGAACAAATCGCGTGTGCGTGTGAAGCGATGCGGTTGGAATACCACCACGACACGCGATCCGGGCCAACCAGTGCGAATCGCCTGCAAGGTCGCGGCGATTTCGCGGGGATGATGGGCATAGTCATCAATCAGATGCACCGTCGCTTCGCCCACGCGCACCTCGCCTCGGAGTTGAAAGCGACGCGCAATACCTTGGAAACCACGTAACCCCCGCTCGATCGCCTCCTGCGCCACGCCAAGCTCAGAAGCGATGGCGATGGCTGCCAGCGCATTCAGAACGTTATGACGCCCCGGTAAATTTAGCGTCACGTCAAGCCAGGTCGGCTCGTCGCGACGCGCCACGCGAAACCGGGACTGCATCCCTTGGTAGCGAATGTCTCGAGCGCAGAGGTCACATTGCTCTTCCAGACCATAAGTCAGCACCGGCTTGGATACCGACGGCAACAGCGCCATCACCACCGGATCGTCGGCGCAAAGTACCGCCAGGCCATAGAACGGTAAGTGATGGAGGAACTCCACAAAGGTGTCGCTTAGACGGTGAAAATCACCGCCGTAGGTACCCAAATGATCGGCATCGATATTGGTCACGACCGCCATCATCGGCTTCAGGTAAAGAAAAGAGGCATCACTTTCATCCGCCTCAGCCACTAAATACTGCCCCGTGCCCAAGCGGGCATTGCCCCCCAGGCTATTGAGACGCCCGCCGATGACAAATGTCGGATCCAATCCCCCCTCTGCCAGCAGACTCGCTATGAGGCTGGTCGTGGTGGTCTTGCCATGGGTACCCGCAACCGCAATACCCTGGCGAAAACGCATCAGCTCGGCGAGCATCGCGGCCCGCGGCACGATGGGCACACGTCGCTCACGTGCTCGCAGCACCTCTGGGTTGTCCTGCCCGATAGCCGAAGACACGACCACCACATCGGTTCCTTCCACCAGGCTCGGATCATGACCGGTGCGCACCACCACACCCTTTGCCTCAAGCCGTCGGGTCATCGCGTTCTCGCTGCGATCGCTGCCGGAAACCTGATAACCCAGATTGTGGAGCACCTCGGCGATGCCACCCATACCCACACCGCCGATGCCCACGAAGTGAATGCGCCGCACTCGCCACATCCATTGGCGAGCCATCGGCGCACTCGCGGCCGAAGCCAGAAGCACGGAAGCCTCGTCCACCAGCAGGGAACGCTGGTAACCCGCGGGCTCTGCAAGGGGTCGCCGTGCGCAATGCTCGCCCGTCGCAACTGTCCGGTGCGCCAACCTGTCATCCATAGCCCACCCCCATACAGCGCGATGCAACGCGCGCTGTGGCGTCCGCAACGGCCAGATCACGCGCGGCCTTTGCCATTTCCAGCAAACGACCCCGGGCCTGACCCAGCTCATGGAGCAAGCCACACAGCCGAGCACCGGTGAGCTCGGACTGCGGCACCAGAATCGCCGCACCGCGCTCGGCAAGATAACGCGCATTGGCTGTCTGGTGATCGTCCGCCGCAAAAGGAAACGGCACGAGAATCGACGCCGCTCCGGCCGCCGCAAGCTCGGCGATGGTCATTGCGCCGGCGCGGCACAGCACCAAATCGGCCCATCCATAGGCCGCCGCCATATCTTCAATGAATGCAATGAGCTCGACCGCCGGTGCCGCCGCGACACGGTAGCACTGGCGCGTGGCTTCAAGCTGCGCCGGCCCCACTTGGTGGCGAACCTCCACCGAGTCAATTGGCTTAAAGGAAACCAATGCAAGCGGCACTACTTCATTGAGCGCACGCGCACCTTGGCTGCCGCCGAGCACCAGGAGGCGCAGCGGTTCGTTGCCGCGACCCGCGAGGCGCTCCCCCGGAGGCGGTAGGTCGACGATACGTTGGCGCACCGGATTTCCAGTATGCAATGCCCGACAGCATTGTGGAAAACTTCCGGGAAACGCCTCCATGACTTCCTTGGCCAAGCGGGCTAGAAAACGATTGGTGAGACCTGGGATTGCGTTTTGCTCATGGACCAACAGCGGCTTGCCCATGAGCCAAGCCGCTAACGCTCCGGGACCCGCAGCAAACCCCCCCATACCAAGGACCACCTGGGGGCCGATGCGTCGTATGATTGCCAGGCACTGCATCAACGCCAGCAACAGCTTAAATGGAGCCAACGCCCAATTGAGCCATCCCTTGCCGCGCAGACCGCTAATGCGCACGAAACGAAGATCAATGTGATGATGCGGTATCACCCGGGCTTCCAGCCCGTGCCGCGTGCCCAACCAGACTACTTGCCAGCCTTCACTGCGCAAACGCTCTGCCACGGCAAGGGCAGGATAGACATGGCCGCCAGTACCGCCTGCCATGATGAGGGCCGTGCGCGCCCGAGTCGGCTTCGTTGCGGTCACGGCGCTCACCGGGTTCTCCTTGCCTCGAGGTCGACCCGCAGCAGCAAGCCCACTGAAAGACAGCTCGCCACCATGCTCGATCCGCCGTAGCTCATTAGGGGCAAGGTCAACCCCTTGGTGGGCAGTACCCCGAGGTTGACTCCAATGTTGATGAACCCCTGAAGACCCAGTAGCAGCCCAAGGCCATAGGCGGTGTAGGCAGCAAACGGCTGCGCCATGCGTTCGGCACGGCGTGCGATAAGAAAAGCCCGCCAGACGATAAAGGCGAAGGCGCTCACCACGAGAAGAATACCCACAAACCCCAATTCTTCGGCGAGCACGGCAAACAGGAAATCGGTATGCGCCTCCGGCAGGTAGAAGAGCTTCTGCACACTGCTGCCGAGCCCCACACCAAACCATTCTCCTCGGCCTATTGCGATGAGCGCCTGAGTCAGCTGAAAACCGCTCCCGAAGGGATCTGCCCAAGGGTGTTGAAAGCTCCAAAGGCGTTCCAGCCGATAAGGGGCAAGCACCACCATGAGCCCGAACAACGCGCCCATCGCCAACGCACAGACCAGAAAGCGTCCTAGGGGAACGCCTCCGAGGAACAGCATGCCGACAATCGTGGCACTTAACACCACGCTTGCTCCGTAATCAGGCTCGAGCAATAACAGCACCACAACTGCCCCGAGCACCACCAAAGGTCGCGCGAAACCACGCCAGGCAGTGCGGATCTCCTCACCGCGACGGGCAAGGTAGCTGGCTACATACAGGATCATGGCTATTTTTATAAACTCGGAAGGTTGTATGCTGAAGCCGCCGACATCCATCCAGCGCATGCTGCCATTCACTTCTCGGCCAACACCCGGCAGCAACACCAGCACCAGGCCCAACAGACCCAATCCAAACAACACCAGACTCAAACGTGACCAAAGCGGCAGCGGTAGCCGTAACGCCAGAGCCGCCGCCAGCACCCCCACCGCAACATGTGCCAGCTGCCGCCAGAAGAAGTGGAAGGGATCGCCATAAACACGATCGGCGGGGGTCATGGAGGCTGAGCTGATCATGACGAGCCCCAAAAGCAAGAGCAGTATAGCCACTCCCGCTAACGCCCAGTCCAGCCCGCCATGGGGGCGTTTGAGTGAGGCGGTTGAGGCACTTGATCGCACCAGCGCAACGCTCTGTCCGGTCATGGCGCCAGCCCTCGCACCAGCGCAGCAAAGGTTTCACCCCGCTCACGATAGTCGCGATACATGTCGTAACTCGCACAAGCAGGCGAGAGCAGCACCGCATCGCCAATCTCGGCGAGCTCTCGAGCCTGGGCACAAGCTTGCGCCATATCCTGTGCCCGCAACACCCTAACCCGGCCTCGAACGGCTTCCTCGATACGCGGCGCATCGCGCCCCATGAGCACCATACCCCGCACATGGTCAGCGACAGCCGCGCGCAACGGGCGAAAATCGGCGCCCTTACCATCGCCGCCGGCGATCACCACCAGCTGCCGGCCCGCATTCCCCAGACTCGCCACGGCGGCAACCGTGGCACCGACATTAGTGGCCTTGGAATCATCATACCAATCAACTCCGCCCACGTTTGCCACGTGCTGCAGTCGGTGGGTGAGCCCCTTAAACCGGCGCAGCGCATCACGCATGGCGGCCATCGACAGCCCTATCGCTTCACCCAGCGCCAAGGCGGCCAGTGCGTTGGCAATGTTCACCAATCCCGGGATCTGCAGTGCGTTCGCTGGCAACAAGGGCTGCCTTCCCTTCGCCAACCACGCACCACCGGCGCGCGGCAACAACCCAAACACATCCTCCTCGGGAACCCCTACCGTGAACCCCAACACCACCCGATTGGGAAGACGCATGTTCGCCACGCGCGCATCGTCCATATTCAATACCTGCGCGCCATCACCGCAAAAAATCCGCTGTTTCACCGCCGCATAGCTGTCGAGATCGCGGTGTCGATCCAAGTGGTCTTCACTAATATTGAGCACCGCTGCCGCCGCCGGACGCAGGCTCGCGGTAGATTCCAGCTGGAAGCTGGAGAGCTCCAACACGAAGAGCTCCGCGCCGGGCTGTTCTAGCAACGTCAACGCCGGCGGCCCGAAATTACCTCCCACGCGTACCTCTAAGCCGTCGGCTCGTGCCATTTCCCCGAGCAATGCTGTGACGGTACTTTTTCCGTTGGAACCCGTGATCGCCACCACCGGAGCCGCAACTTCATGGGCAAACAGCTCGATGTCGCCGGCAATCGGCACCCCACGGGCTGCCGCGCGCTGTATTGCGGGCTCTGTCAGGCCCACCCCGGGGCTCACGATGAGGACACCAGCGCCACCCAAGAGAACCTCGTCCAGCCGCCCCAGGGTAACCGGGACATCCGGCAATGTCGCGCTTAAGTCCTTTAGACCGGGCGGTTCAGGGCGGCTGTCAACGACGTGCACCGGCACACCCCGTTTCGTCAGAAAATGCGCACAGGCAAGTCCCGTGCTCCCCAACCCCACGATCACCGTTGGCCCCTCCCTAGCCCCAATGCTTTCGTGCAGGGCACCACCCCAAGGGGCGGCACTGG
>JBAPTW010000406.1:0-2992 GCA_049282355.1 Gammaproteobacteria bacterium
GGCTGCCTAGAATCAAGGTGCCACAATACGGGAATGCACCCCCGGCGAGCTCAAAATCGCTAGTTAATCTGTCAACACTTTTCCGGACAGATTTTTACATGATTATGTGAGTCTGCTCGTATACCAGCGGGTCAATTCCATCAGTGATTTTACCAGCCCCGCGGAGCGGAAGAACCCAGCCTGACAGCGTGTGCAGAGAAATGCGCACGCTTCTGGCCGCTTGCCCCTGGAACAGTCATTAATCGCCCCCGAGCTCGAAGACATCGCCGCTACCGAGGTAAAGGTCGGTCTTCGACCCGTGCTGAGCGCTACCGTGTGCCATTGGCAGGCCAAGGTCGATCATGCGCCGGACGGCCTTTTCACCGGTGCAGTGATTGCAGCCAAACCGCTTGATGCCGTAGTTGCCGAGGGCTCGCACCACCGCCTCGTGCTTTTCATCCCACTCGCCGAACGGGGAAATGTGGAGTCCCCCGTAGACCGCGTAGATATGTTCCCCGTCCTCAAGCGCATTGCGAGCGTAATCAAGCAGCTCGAGCACGCCCGCAGCCGGTCATCATGGCCAGCCCCTTGCCGGCGAGCCTCGCGTAGAGCACATTTTCGCCGTTTACCCGGCCGAGCGTTTTCATGGGAAAGTTGACCAGTGCTAAGCCTGGAAAAGGCACGGCGGGCGCGTCCGGCCCGACAGCCTTGACCGGACCCGTATGGCCGACTCGCCTCAACAACTCGAAACCTTCCGAATGAAATCCTTGCGGCACGTACAGTGGAATCTCGGGGCAGTGTCGAACCGCCGAGCCGATCCCCCAGAAATGGTCGAAATGCTCGTGGCTGATCGCGAGAAACTCGATCTCGCGCCGCTCGAGCAGCTTGTCGATGCCTTCTTCGGCGAGTCGCCGGTCCATCCACTCCGGTCCCCAGCCGATGTCGAACAGAAACCGGTGAAGGGTCCCATCCATGGCCTCCACCTCGACCAGTGCGGACGAGCCGGCCGCATTTTGCGGATGAAGACTGCCCATCGGAGGCCAAGGGATATCGTACTGATTCACATCCTTGCCGCCGGCGTCTTTGATGTCCGCGAGCAGCGTTGGGGTGTCGTGCCAGCCGGTCTCAGAGATACAGAGAATCTTGAGGCGCTTCAGCACGCCGAAATCCATCTTCGATTTAACCTGAGCTTGTGTCATCGCAGTCCTTCGTAGCCTCTCTCTTTTGCGCCGGAGACGCACCGTGCGTGTGGTTCACTTTGCAGTGGAGGTGACTCAATTCGGGCCTGAGTCTGATCAGGGTGAGGCGGCGAAGCTATAACAGGCCCGTATCCGTCGTGGGCAGCCAGCGCGAGATACAGGACGCCGATCAGCAGCAACGGTGCGCCGCCCCATCCCCCCTGGGATTCGGGTATGTTGCCCAGCGAAGCGGTGAGAACGAGCACCAAGGCGCCGATCACCAAAAGCAATCCGCCAGTGGTCAAGCGGCCCAACATAAGCCGCCATCGGCGATGAATCTCATCCAGTGGGTCGTAACGGAAGAAGAGATAACCGGCGAGAAGCCCGGCGATGAGGAGGCTGCTCACCACGACGATCAGCCCTGAGCGAAAGGGATCCGGCGTGTCCGATTTCAGCATCAAAGCGATTGCACTCTGGATCGCGGAATTCGTGACAAGGAAAAAGATTAAGATGAGTACGTGCTTAATAAGCGCTTGCCAGAGAATACTGCGCAAAGACATTGGCTGTGCCCCTTCCGTTTAAGTTGCGTCGATGGACTCGTTTGATGCTTTGTCACGCCTCGCGCTTCAAGGATGGCGCAGCGTCTTGTCCGATCACTGCCTTAGCGCTTTGGCGAGCAGCTCGGCGAGCTTTAGAGCAAAAGTACTCGCACGCCCAACGGCGGTGCCATGATCACGATCAACGCAGAGGGGGTACGCTCGCAACCGGCTAGAGTGTGACGAGCCAACGGTTGAGTTGTCCTTTTCAGAATTCATGAAAGTACTACGCATAATTCCGGATTGCTTTTTCAGCCAATTCGGTGTTTTAAATCGGGCTACCAATCATTGAATTGATCGGAGATTTCGTCGGAGAGCTCGAGCGATACTTGGATATGAGCACCTCCCTGATCGGGTTTGCCGGCCAATCTCAGCTAGAGCGCAGTCGCGAAATGCGCTCGATTTCTTACCGTGACAACTCATCTTAGAGACCACTGCCATGCCGAAGATCTCCAACGAGCGTGAATTTAGAGAGGCACTTGCCTCATTATCCTCAGAGAAAGAACGTACTGTCAGCGCATTGTTTCTGCAGAATGTACTCGATGTCACAACGGAACCGAGAATGAGAAGGGTCATCAGTGTAGCGCTTGATAGAAACGCCGGCGAAAAGGAGCGTGAGGATGCCTACAATACGGCACGGTCAATCGCGACAGAAATGTTCACGCATCTGGGTGAGGAGCTTGATCCGGATCGCCAGGCGCTTCATTTCTTGGCGACTGCCGCGACCTATTGTCTTCTGCCCGACCGGCTGAAACCTGATTACTGTAGGAAGCAGCGAGCGCCGTGGGCCATCGCCTTGCATACTCGCATGGCACGCTGTTGGTCGCAGATGGCCCAAGGTAAAGAGGAGGAAGAAATGCGAGAAGACGAAGACCAGTACAAAACTCTCGCCGATTTCTTAGCTGCCCGATAGCTCCGCCGCGAGCGTGGCTCGAGTGGCCCTTCGCCAAGGGGTTGACCGGCTGTGGCATTGGGGGCAAGTGTTTCAGAGCGTGCATATTTACGAAAATCGCAAAAAGCGCCATATGAACGGCTGTCCTGGTGGGGGGCGCTTTGCATGACGGCCGTGAATACATCCCTGTAGACTCCGTTTCCGCCTGCCGGCAGTAAACAGTTATGCAAAGCCCCGCCACCCCATCTGGCTTTGCCTGCGAAGCAATCAATAACCAGCTGATCCCTTCAGATCCTCTGCCGACCAAAGGGTGTCAAGTACTCCGCATTAATTGCTGCCCTCGACAT
>JBAPTW010000407.1:0-6656 GCA_049282355.1 Gammaproteobacteria bacterium
CCGGCATTGAGCCAAGCGAGCAGTTGGGGCAGCAAATCGCATTGCAACAACGCGAACATGGGCTGCAGGCGCTGCGCGTCTTGGGCTACGCCAATCTCGGCTCGTGCTGCCCGCATCGCCAAGTACAGCCGGCAAACCAGATCCCCTGCAATCAGCGGCGCATCGCAAGGCACGGTCACCAGGTACTTCGTCCGAGCGACTGCCATCGCGCTAGCGATGCCCGCCAATGGTCCGGCATAATCGTCAATGATGTCACGGACAACAGCGCAACGACCGAGTCGCATGTAGATCTCCGCGTTGCGATTCGCGCTGATGAGCATTGCCGACACTTGAGAACGCAGCCGCCTCAGTAACTCGGTGATCATAGGACGGCCCTGGAACGGTATCAGTCCTTTGTCCTGCCCTCCCATTCTGCGTCCCAATCCTCCGGCCAAGATGACCGCAGTTGTCTGCGCCCGGACCTCCTGAATAACCGCTGGCGCGGTACCATCGCGGCAAAGCCGCCAATGCATGCCCTCTAGCTCGGTGGACGCTTGCTCTGCGAAGCTACCCTGTCGCTGATCTGATGGCCAGCTCAGGTGTGCTCGACCTGACGTTGCGATAGAGAATGCGCGGCGACTTTTTGCAGCTCTGGATAATTCGGGCAAAAAGCAAAGTCCTCCTCCTGAAAAGCGGGTTTCGCAAGCGTGTCATCGCAACGTACCGTCTCCTCGCAAGTACGGCACTTTCGCATCTGATCCTCAATGCCGACGATCGGCTGGGTGTGTAAATAGCGGGCTGGATCGATGCCGAAGCGCTTCAGCGCACCTTCCAGGCGCAGACGACCTAGGCGCTCCCCGAGCTTTTGCCGAAAAGCCTCTCCCTGGCGGAGGTTGCTCGTAATCGCCCAGATGATGGCTGCACCTAAGGCGATAACCGCCAGGACGATGACTGCAAGAGCAATCACGTTGAACACAGCGAACCCTCCTGTGCTGAATATTAGGAATATTAGCATCGCATTATACACTCAAACGGCAGTCATAAATTGAGGCAGGTCAAGCCTTGCTGAAGTACGGGGCGGAGAGTTCCCAGCCACCCGTGATCACGGCAAGCCTGTCGTGACGCCATTGCCAGCTCCCGCCATATCGACCACGATCGTCTCCGCACAGCGTTTGCTGTTGGTTACGCAGTCGTTCAAGCCGACACCGTGATAGGCATTGGAGTTGAGATACAGACCACGATGGCGCTTTAGCCGCTCAAAGATCGTGTTCACTCGGGCCACATGACCTAGCTCGTAATGGGGTATACCCCGCTGCCATCGCTTGACCACAGTCAGTGCCGGTGGCTCACGAACCGCCATGGTCGCCTCGATGCCCCCTGAAGCGATCGCCATCAGGGCTTCCGCCTCCTGTCGGGCCAGGGATGGGTTGCGCTGACCGCCGATTAAGACTCGCACACACTTCTCCCCCGGCGGTGCCCGATCGGCAAAGATCGAGCTGTCCCAGAGGACACCGAGAATATCCTGTGCGGCATTTTGCGTCGTCAACAATCCGAATCCGGCCAATGGATGGCGTAATCCGCTATAGCCAAAGCCAACGACGGCGATGGGCGAATAATCGATCGCCGCTAAGGATTGAGCAAGCTCCTCATCGACGCCCTCGAGCAGCTTGGCAGAGGCAAACGCCGGAGTCGCCAGAATCACTCGATCGGCTGTCATCTGGATCCCGTGCCCCTCGACCACGAAGCCGGCTCCAGCCTGGCTTATGCGGGCAATCGGGCAATCGGTCTGCACGCTGGCGCCGCTTGCCGCTGCCAAACGCTCAATGAAACAACCCACGCCCCCTCGAAAGCTCATCAGCACACCCGAAGGACCCGCCGCACGCGTGCGCTTCTTCAACATCCCCTTGAACAACCCGCCGTACTCCTGCTCAAGCCGCACGACGGCGGGAAAGGCAGCCTGCATCGATAGCTTTTCTGGTGTAGAAGCATGGATCCCGGCGGCCATCGCATCAAGGAAGGTGTCGGTAAATGCTGTTCCGACGCGCCGATACCCGAAGCTTTGCAGGCTTTCGTCTTGGTCGCCGCGTTTGGCGGGAACGAACGGCTCTGCAAGCACACGCAGTTTGTCCCGTGGCCGGAGAAGCTTGGTGCGCAAAAACGCGCCCGGCGTTTCCGGCAATGGATAAAGTCGGTCGGTGAAGATAAAACGCTTGCGAGCCTCATTGCTGCTTGGCAACAACAGATTTTCGGCACCGATGTTTCTCACCAACTCCAGCGTATCGGGCCGATTAGAGAGAAAGCCGTTGGCGCCCAATTCGAACAAGTAACCCTCCTTTTGCTCAGTGCGCATAGTGCCACCGAGATAGGGCTCGCGCTCCAACACTGTCACCTCGCACCGCGGAAGCCGCTGCAAGAGATAGTGCGCCGTAGCCAAGCCGCTGATACCGCCGCCAACGATGATAACCTTCACGGCCTTACCCCCGATGAAAAAAGCTGGCAATGATTTGCTGGTCGGTGGCTGCTACCCGCTGCCGCACCTGCGCCCCGGCATTGCGAACTCGCAGGGGGTCTAGTGTAATGGATACTTCGACTCTAGGAGCAACCCCCTACAGCCAAGGGAACGGGAGTGTATCGAATGGAGAGCTTTATCCGAAATATGCCGAAAGCTGAATTGCATATCCATATCGAAGGCTCGTTGGAGCCCGAGCTGATGTTTGCCATCGCCGACCGAAACGGCGTCCGACTCCCGTTCGCATCTGTGGATGAAGTGCGCCATGCCTATCACTTCACCAACCTCCAGTCTTTCTTGGACATCTATTACGCCGGTGCCACGGTGCTGCGGCAGGAGCAAGATTTTTACGATCTCACCTGGGCGTATCTCGAGCGTGCCCGAGGCGATAACGTATGCCACACGGAGATATTCTTCGATCCCCAGACACATACGGATCGCGGGATCCCCTTCGAAACTGTCGTCACTGGCATCCACCGCGCCCTTCAAGAGGGCGAACGGCTACTGGGCATCACCTCGAAGATGATTCTCTGCTTTCTGCGTCACTTGAGCGCAGAGGCGGCGATGGCCACGCTCGAGCAAGCGCTCCCTTTCCGCGAGTGGATTATCGGGGTCGGGCTGGATTCCTCCGAACGCGGGCATCCTCCTGAAAAATTCACAAAAGTGTTCGACCGTGCCCGGTCAGAGGGCTTCGTAACCGTAGCCCATGCCGGGGAAGAAGGACCGCCTGAATATATTTGGCAAGCCCTGGATCTGTTAAAAGTATCCAGAATAGACCACGGCGTTCGCTGTGAGGAGGACGCGCAATTAATCGAGCGACTTCGCCGTCAGCAGGTGCCTCTCACCGTGTGCCCGTTGTCCAACGTAAAGCTTGGGGTATTCGAGAATATTGCGGCACACAACCTTAAGACACTGCTTGATTTAGGTCTTTGCGTCACGGTCAATTCCGACGACCCAGCGTATTTCGGCGGCTACATCAACGACAATTTCATTGCCGCTCACCAGGCGCTCGGATTAACTCGCGATGAGGTGATTCAGCTGAGCCGCAATGGATTCCGCGCCGCTTTTCTCGATGTGAAAGCACAGCAACAGCTTTTGGACGAGCTGGCGACCTATGCGACCCAGTCCAGATAATAACACCTTCGTTCGTAAGGTCATGATCATCGTTTCATCAGCATCACTATTCGGAGGGTAAAACTGTGCCCAGAATCTGTAGGCTGTCAATCGCCTTGCCTCAAGGGACGTCGTGAATACATCCTTGTAGACTTGAGTCCAGCATCCCTGCTGGACACACCCTTGAGGCACGGCGATTGACTGCCACCCTGGCCGAAACGATGACATGGCCGTTAGTAGGGTCATACTTGAGGGCCGTGGATCTTGAGCCGTTGAAGGAAACCGCTGACTTTTCTAGTCTTTTGATTGCCGAAGCTAGCGGCAGGATTACCGGAGATTGCCAACAGCCGGTACGAGCCGGCTGAGACCGAAATCATTGAGTGCCTCCGTCAACAGTCGCCTCACAGGCTCGGGCCGGTCGTAATTCAAGGCAACCTTCGCCAGTTCCTGAGCGCGCGTCCGTTCGATGCTCCGAATGAGCCATTTCACCCGAGGAAGGCTGGCGGCGCTGACACTCAAGCCGTCAAAACCCATCCCGACGAACAGCAGCGCGCCCAGAGGTTCACCGGCCGCCTCCCCACAGGCACTGACTGGCTTGCCGGCGCACTTCGCAGCTTCTAGCACCTGCACCAAGGCGCGCAGCACCGCGGGATGCAAGGGGTCGAACAATCTCGCCACCTGCCGATTGCCCCGGTCGACGGCTAACAGGTACTGGGCGAGATCGTTGGTACCAACCGCTAGGAAGTCTACCCGTTGCGCCAGCTCTTGCGCCTGATGGACTGCGGCAGGCACCTCTACCATCAGACCGAGCGGTGGTTGCTGCGCCGAAACCCCTTCCTCGAGCAGTTGTCGATGGGCGCGATCCACTAACTCGCACGTTTCTTCCACCTCCGGGATCCCCGTGATCATCGGAAACATCAGCCTTAAGTTGCCAACGCCCGCTGCAGCGCGCAGGGCGGCTCGAATCTGTGTTAAAAAAATCTCCGGGTGGTCCAGGGTCATGCGGATGCCTCTCCATCCCAGCATGGGATTGGTCTCCTGGACGGGGAAATAGGACAACGGCTTGTCTCCCCCGAGATCCAAGGTGCGCAGCGTAACGGGACGGGGCGCCAAGGCTTCTAGAACCTCCCGATACAGGGCCGTTTGCTCCGACTCCGTCGGAAAGCGATCATTGAGCATAAACTGCAACTCGGTCCGGTACAGCCCGATACCGGCGGCCCCTGCCGCTAAGCAGGCGTTCGTATCGGAGCGCAAACCGGCGTTGGTATAAAGGCGGACCTCGGTGCCATCTGAGGTCGTCGCTGGAAGGTCGCGCAGCACCTCGAGATCCCGAGAGAGTACCCGCTCCTTGCAAGCAAGCCCCTCTAACTGCGCCCGCAGCACTGGGCCCGGGCGAATATAGACGCGTCCCTGATAGCCATTCACCAGCAGTTCCTGACCCTCGAGCCGCACGAGGGGAAGCTTGCCCATGCCGACAATCGCCGGAATACCAAGGGAGCGCGCCAGGATAGTGGCGTGGGAGGCTGGCGAACCCTCGGCCGACAACAGGCCCACCAACCGACCGGGCGGCACCCGCACGACATCTATGGCGCCAATCTGCGACCCGACGAGAACCGTCTGCGGCGGATATTCAATGACACTGACAGCCGCTTGCTGCAGATGCGCCAAAATGCACGCGCCGAGCTCGCGAATGTCTGCAGCGCGCTCGCGGAGGTAGGGATCCTCGATATTTTCGAAACGCTGCGCATGCAGCTCGATAGTCTGGCGCAACGCTCCCGGAGCCCAATTGCCGGCGTGAATTCGCTCCACGGTTGACTCCACCAACTCGGGGCTTTGCAGCAGCATTGCGTAAGCGTCAAAAAGGGCGCGATCGGCGGCCGGGAATTTTTCCTTCAGCCCGGACTTCAGCTGCTCCAGCTCGTTGCCCAATGCCTGCAAAGCCCCCCGTAACGCTGCCTCTTCTTGGTCCGGACATAGCGGCCGACGATCCGGTACGGTCGCTAAATCGCGCGGTGGGAAGATCACGACTCCGACGCCGATACCGGCGCCTGATGCACCGGTCAAGCCTTCGAGATAGCGTTCTTCAGCATCCTGTCCATCGCAGAGCGAGCACAGGTCGCTGCTCATCTTTGCATAGGCAATGGCGCCGCCGAGTTGCGCCGCGAGCGTCGCCAAAAACGCCACGTCAGCCTCCTCAAAGCGCCGCGCGGCACGCTGCCTTACCACCAACACGCCCAAGACGCGGCCACGGTGGGTCACCGGTACCCCAAGAAAACCATGGTAAGGATCCGCCCCGGTCTGAGCCAAAAATCCCTCATCCAAATGGGCGGGAACTTGTTCCAGATTCAGCGGTTCGGTACGTTCCGCTACCCTACCGATGAGGCCCTTCCCAAACCCGAACTGTACCTGCCCCACAACGCCGGGCGATAGGCCATCGGTGGCAACGATGATATGCCGGTGGCGATCCTGCTCGGTGAAATAGACGCTACAGGCATCCACGCCAAGCACCTTGCGAGCTTGGCGTACCACTGTGCGCAACGCTGTGGGGATATTGGGAGCGGAGTTGACGTCCTGCACGATTTGCCTCAGCGAATCGAGCATGGAATGCGAGGTTGCGGGTGCGGTTTGGATTGGAGTGATGTTCACGCCTTGCTGACCCTGAGATAATCGCTGATGACAATGAAATTCATTACGGTCGGAGCATAAGTAGCATATCACATACTTGTTTTGAGCGGATTGTCGAACTGATGCTGCAAAGCGGGGCCGCAAAAGGGGTATTTAATGCCATTCTCGCGGCAATTCGGAACAACCAACAGCAGCTGAAAATGAGCACACGATGACGTTGCAAATGTTGCCGTAGACTGCAGCGCCACGTGACCGGCAAGCGATTTCCAGGTAAGCTTCAGCCGCCTTTATGCTGTTACCATCGGCCATGGTCATCGTTTCGTCAGCACCATCTTTCAGAGGATAAAACCATGCCCACAATCTGTAGGCAGTCAATCGCCTTGCCACAAGGGTGTGTCCAGCAGGGATGCTGGACTCAAGTCTACAAGGA
>JBAPTW010000408.1:0-2655 GCA_049282355.1 Gammaproteobacteria bacterium
AGGAAAACCCGCAACTCGTACGGTGACTGACCCCAATAATAACATCACACTGCTACTGCGGTGTTTGACGGGGTTAGAGGAAGAACTTCAACAGGAATGTTAAGAGGTTTCGTGACCAGGCCCGCGAACCAAGCAGTTACAGAATTGAAACTGCTAACACATATCTTACAACTTTTAACGCGTTGATATTGTGGAATATTTCTTCGTTATGGGGCGGTTCCATCCGGGAGGCGACGCCACGATAACGATGCCATCTCGCTTGCACAGCTGTTTGTAGGAGAGGGTGTGCGCACGCACCACCGCGAAGTTCATCACTGCGGATGTCCGTTCAAGCTATTGAGTATCCGAGCTGCCTTCTTGCTGACATCATGCTCAACAAGGTGGCTGTACTTCGCGGTCGTCGCCGGGTCTGTGTGCCCGAGTATCCTTCCGACCTCGTATAAACTCATCCCAGCACCAATCAGCCTTGATGCTGCCGTGTGTCGCAGGTTGTGGATTGTGATCTTTTCACCCGTCTCACGCACCCGTTGCGGCGAGTTAATCCCTGCCCTGTTGATTGCCGCTGTGATGCCATCTGTTTGGTATCGTCTTGGGTTGCCGTCCTGGCCCTGGAACACATACTTGTTCTTGCTCCGGTTCTCATGACGGCGTGTCAGTACCGCTTTCACCCGCTTCGTCATGTACAGCGTGCTCTCGTTCTCGACCTTGCTGCGGTACAGCTTGATCGTCTTGTTGTTGAGATCGATTGCGGACCAGGGGAGCGCGGTGATCTCACCATGCCGTGCACCGGTATCGAGTAACAAAACGACGAGATCATGGAGGTCTTGTTGGTTATCGCGTGCTGCACCCCCAATTCGCTTGCCGTTCTCTTTCAGCCTATTGGGCGATAGCTCTTTGAGCAACGCTTGCTCCTCGTCTTGCGTCAGGAATCGAATACGATGTCGCTTTGGCTTCGTGACCGGGAAGTTGAGTTGAGGTGTCTTGTAACCGAGATCATCCGCAACCTTGAGGGTTTGTCGGAGTGTCGAGAGCGAGAGTCGGATCGTGTTCTCCGACTTCTTCTCGGTGCGTCGCTTGTGGACAAATCGGTTGAGGTCTTTGTCTTTCAGTTCGTGAAGAAACAGGCGGGTGTTAAAGTGCTGGCGAAGGATCGCGGTGTGCACCTTGGTGGTGTGAAACCCTTTTGTGTGCTGTCGGGCAGCCTCCATTTGCTGCAGTGCTTGCTCTAGCGTAATCGGCTCTTTTTCACCGAGCAGCTGCGCATTCAGCGTCTCCTTCTCGTATTGGCGGGCGATCTTTTCAGCGAGGGCGCGGTTTTGTGTGTGCGTGCTTCGAACGGTTACCTTGCCATTGATTGTTTTGCGCCAAATCCAATTCTTTGTGTTCTCTTGCTTGAACAGCGGCACTGATTGCAACCCCGCGCTGATAACGCCTCATTATCCCTCGGCTCGTAACGGCAGGAGAACGGTGTCCTTTAACAAAGTTGCAACGGCGTTCACACGTTTGGGTATCAAGGTTGAGGCAAGGGGAAACGATATTGACTCCATCTTTTTTGTTACTGACGGAGGTGAATGATGGCTCGTAACAAACGTGTGGTGGATATCTTCAAGAATCTCAAACTGATCAAGCCGGAAAAGGGTGCTCGCGATGTCGTCGCCATGCGCCGGAAACATTTCCTTCGTAATCTCCAGGCGCAGATCAATATGATCGATAACCCCGCGATGAGCGGCCATATGAAATGGTGGTACAACGAGGGCCATCAGGTTGTCGGCTGCCTAAAGTTTGCAAACAAGGCAATTGCCATCGATGGCGACAATACGCACTTTGTCGTTGACGACATGGAGGCGTTGAAGGAGGTGTTCGAAGATGTGCAGCAACAGGCAGAGAGGGGGGAACTCGATGATTTGCTGACAGAACACGCCGCGACGATTCAACGGAAGAAGAAGGCGGCCTAGGTCATCGCTATCAGAGTGTGCGTACGATGATGCCCGATGCGGTCTATGACATCCGGTTTGACGAGCCAGGGAGGGCGTGGTGCGAAGAGCTCGTTCGACTGTGGCAATGGGTCCAAAGAACCGCAACTGAAGCCAGGTGCGCATTCCGCTGAAAGTTGCCACCGATTCCAGGCGAAAGCGGCCATCTAATCCACGTGAAACCTGCCACCCATTCCGGGGGAAAGTTGCCACCTGTCGGAGCGATATGACGCGGGACGGTGCATTGTTACTCCGAAGCTGGGGTCGCCGTCAATTTGGCGTGCCGTTTTCGCAGGGATTCTCCCTTTAGATTGATCCGGTAGGCGTTGTGAATGAGCCGGTCCAGGATGGCATCGGCCAAGGTCGGATCGCCGATGACGTCATGCCAGTGATCAACGGGCAGTTGGCTGGTCACGAGGGTGGAACGGTTGCCGTGGCGGTCATCGAGCAACTCCAGAAGATCCCGTCGCTGCTCGGCGGTGAGCTTGGCCAGGCCCCAGTCATCGAGGACGATCAGATCGGTCTTGGCGAAGGCGGCCATGAGCTTGGGGAAGCGCCCGTCGCCGTGGGCCAGGCTCAGTGCCTCGAACAGCCGAGGAAGACGCAGATACAGCGCCGTGTAGCCCTCCCGGCAGGCCTTCTGCGCCATGGCGCAGGCGATCCAGGTCTTACCCACGCCGGT
>JBAPTW010000409.1:0-7935 GCA_049282355.1 Gammaproteobacteria bacterium
CCGCTCTACTGCGGCCTGACCGGCCACATGTTTGGTCATGCCAGTGCACGTATCGTTGAGGATGCCGACGCCGTGGTGATTTGCGGCACCTATGTCTTCCCCGACGTCTTTCCGCTGCTTACGAGCCCCTTCCGAGCGGATGCAAAGGTCATCCATATCGATATGGACCAGAACGCGATTGCCAAGAACCACCCGGTCACTCTCGGTCTGGTCAGCGATCCGAAGCTCACCCTGCGGTTGTTGGCGGAGGCACTCACCGACAACATGACGGCGACGCAGAAGGCGGCGTCTAGGAGCCGGGTAGAGCGCATCGGTGCCGATAACGCCGGTGCGCGAGAGCTCGCGCGGGAACAGGACCAGGCCGCGCGCGAGCTGGTGCCGCTGCGTATGTCCGCCTTTGCAGAGGTGCTGGCGCGGCACATCCCCAAGGATGCGATCCTGTTCGATGAGTCGCTCACTCATTTCCCGGAGCTTACCCGCTGGGTGATTCCGAGCCAGCCGGGGAGCCTCTTCCAGACGCCCGGCGGTACGCTTGGCGTCGGTATCCCGGGGGCGGTGGGCGTTAAGCTGGCACACCCCGAACGAACGGTCATCGGACTCACCGGCGACGGCGGCGCGATGTATACCTACCAGGCCTTATGGACAGCCGCGCACAACGGCATTGGCGCCAAGTTTATCGTTTGCAATAACCGCAGCTATCGCTTGTTAAAGCAGAACCTCGTCGACTACTGGCAGACGCTCGGCTTGAAGCCCGAGCAGATGCCGCAAGGCTTTCCACCGTCTTTCGACATTCGCGAGCCCGATGTCGACTTCGTTGGCTTGGCGCGGGCGCTGGGGGTACCGGGGCTGCGGGTTACTCAGCCGGCCGAGATCGAGCCGGCGGTGGCGACGATGCTCGACGGTGATGGCCCGTTCTTGCTCGAGCTGGTCCTTGAAAACAACGTCGAGAGACCGCCAGTGCCAACGCCGGGCGCCTGCACCGGTCACGTGCCGTGCTCGTGAGGTTCGACCGCCATGAATGACGCGAAAGCTAGACCAACACAGCACGCTCTCACCCGCGAGGAGATCGAGTCCTTCGCCCGCGAATGGTATCGAAAGCTGGATGAGCACGTGCCGGCCACTGAGATTGTGTCCATGATCTCCAATCAAGACCTCGCGTTTCATTTGCCCGAAGGCGTGCTCACGACCCGCGAGGCAGTTCGCGAGTGGTATGAAGGCGGCCCGAGCATGAGGGGTGTGATTAACATATTCTTCGACGAGGTGCACACCCTGCGTCGAGTGGCGGTGTCTTGGTCCGGCGAAGGCGCTTTAGTCGATGTGGTTGTCAATTGGCAGGCCCGTCTTTGGCAGCCGCCGTCGCCGCGCAGTCGATGGATCGGCTTCGATGCGTATCAGCGGTGGGAGATGACGCGCTCGCCGGAAACGGGGGCGCCCGTGATCAACCGCTATGTTGTCAACGAGCTTCGGCCCATGCCGGGCTCACCGTCCTTGTGAGCTGGTGATTCAAAGTATCAAGCACACTGATGGAGGTCGCTATGTCGAACGGAGCGAATCGCGAGGCCAATCTGGCCCTAGTTCAACGCATGTACGACTGTTTCAACCGCGATGACTTAGACACCATCCGCCGGGAGATCTTCGCGACGGATCTGGTGTGGAACCTGCCGGGGCGCCACCCTTTGTCCGGCACGAAGCACGGTGCGGAAGAAGTGCTCGCGTTCTTTGCCGAGCTCCGACGAGCCAATATCGAGGTGACGCTCGACCCAGCGAATGACCCGGCGACCGGTATCGACAGCTTTGGCGAGAGTACCGTGGTCGAGGTTCACCGCGGCCGGGGTAGCGCCACTGCGCGCGACCCCGACGGCAACGACATGCGCGTGATCCTGAATGCGCTCAATTGCACTCACTACCAGATTCAGGACGGCCGTATCGCCCGCGTGCAAGTTTACATGAGCGATCAGCACGCCGCGGACAACTTCTTCAATGCGGTCTACCAGCTGAAGCCGATCCCAGACCGGTTGGCCTAGAACGCACGCAACAAGAGGAGCATGTACGATGGCACTCATTACGGCAGAGCAGGTAGCGGCCGCCTACGAGGCTCTGGCCACGGGCGAACGGGCCCGTATCGCCGAGCACTGGGCCGAGGACATGCGCTGGCTCGTGCCCGGCCACAACCGCCTCTCTGGCTGGAAGAACAACCTGGACGAGTTCGTCGGCTTCATGGCGGAGGTCGGTCGGCTTTCCGGCAATAGCTTTCGTATGGACCGCATCGGCGTCATGTTTGCCGAGAATTTCTCCGCCGATGTGACCCGCAACCTGGGGACTCGCGCAGGGGACCCCGACCGCGTTCTCGATATCGACGTCATCCACTTCCTTACCTGGCGAGACGGCAAGGTGATCGAAGGCCGTGGCGCCATCTTTGGTGATGGTACCGCCCAATACGACTCCTTCTGGAGCGACACGGCGGGGGTGCCAAGGGGCGACAACGATGCCCATCATCAGCACGGTGAGATGCGGCCGATGGCGATTCGAAGTGTGATCGAGAAGTACTACGACTGTGTCAACCGCGGCGCTTGGCAGGAGTGGTTGACTTTGTTCAGCGATGATGTCGTGGGCGACGAACAGTTGGCCGGCCATTTCGCCGGTATTGATGTGCTACGAGGCGCGGTCTCCGGTCTTTCCAGTGGTTACTCCCAGTTCCGTATGTACCCCCAGCGCATTGTCTTAGACGGCGACGCCGCCTGCGTGGTGTGGCGTTGTGTCGCCGCCAACGCCGCCGGCACACCCATCGCCTATCCCGATGACCCGCAGCGCTTGGTGATCGGCGCCAACTACTTCCAGGTGCAGAACGGCAAGATTGTCTATATGCGCACGATCCACGACAGCCTGCCGTTTCTGCCTTTCACCAGCCAGTCGTCCTGAGAGGTAGGGAAGCTTATGGATGCTTTCGATTACATCGTGGTGGGTGCCGGGTCGGCGGGTTGCGCAGTTGCCGCGCGTTTGAGCGAAGACCCGGCGGTCAGTGTGACCGTCGTCGAGGCCGGGAGCCGCGAGATCCCTTCGCAGGTGCACGAGGACATCGCCATTCCCTGGCACTGGGCATTTGTCCAGCAGTCGGTGGTCGATTGGGCCTACACCAGCGTTCCGCAGCCGCATCTCAACGGCCGTCGGCTCCCGGAGCCGCGGGGAAAATTGGCCGGCGGCACCAGCAATCTGTATATCCTCATGCATATCCGCGGCCACCGCTCCGACTACGACAACTGGGCCTATAACGGCTGCCCGGGCTGGTCCTATGACGATGTCCTGCCCTACTTCCAGAGGCTCGAGGATCAGGAAGACGACACCAGCCCCATCGCCGGCAAGGGCGGACCGTTGCGCCTGCAAGCAGCGCGCCTGCACGACCCCAACCCGACCTCCCAGGCCTTTCTCGACGCCTGCACCGAGCTTGGTTTTTCAAGCACCGAAGACTTCAATGGCCCGCAAATGGAGGGCGCCGGTTGGCATCACCTCAACATCAAGAACGGCAAGCGCCACGATATGGCGACGGCTTACCTCAAGCCGGCGCTGGAAAGTCGACAAAACCTGACGCTGATCGATGACGCCCAGGCGACGCGGCTGTTGTTCCAGGGGCGACGTTGCACCGGTATAGAGTGTCGGCAAGAAGGCGGCCAGAGCAAGCCGATTGCTGCGACACGGGAGGTCGTGCTTTGCGCCGGTGCCATCGACTCCCCGAAGCTCTTGCTGCTCTCGGGCATCGGCGACGGTGAGCGCCTGGCACGATTCGGCATCCCGGTACTCCACCACCTGCCCGGTGTAGGGGAGAACTTTCACAACCACGTCCTCGTCCCGGTCATCGCCGCGGCGAGCCAGCACATCCCCGATCCGCGCCAAGGGATGAGTGAGGCGGCCCTGTTCTACAAGTCCGAACCGGGTTGGCCCGGGCCGGATATGCAGATGGCGTTCGTGCATGGCGACCCCCAACAGGTAAACAATCCCGATCGACCGAGCGTCATGATCATGTTGCCGGGGCTGGTGCGCCCCGCCTCCCGCGGGTGGCTTCGCCTGGCGAGCCCCGATCCAGCCGTCGCTCCGTTGATCAACCCGAACTATCTGGCATGCGAGTCGGACTTTCAGCGTTTGACCGATGCCGTGCGGCTATCGAGGCGGCTCTTCGGCACCCGGGCGCTGGGGGAATGGGTGCAGTCGGAGGTGCTACCGGGGCCGGATTATTCCGATGAGCGCCTCGGGGACTACGTGCGCCAGTTTGCCGAGTCCTATCACCATCAATGCGGTTCCTGTCGGATGGGTCTGGATGCCCTGGCGGTCGTCGACCCAAGGCTCAAGGTGCACGGCATCGAGGGCCTGCGTGTCGCAGACGCGAGCATCATGCCGGCGGTGCCCTCTGGCAACTGCCACGCCGGCATCGTCATGATCGGCGAGAAGGTGGCCGATCTGATCAAGTCCGATCGGCGTTGAGCGTTTTGATCAGCATTTGCCTGGGTTGTGGGGGATAAAAGTATGGCCAAGCTCACGTTCCATCACATCTCGCTCACCTGCCGGGATCCGATTGCGACGGAGCGTTTCTACACGCGGCACTTCGACTTCCAGCGGGCGCGGGTGGTGCCTCTGGGGGAGGATAACCAGATCGTGTTTCTTCGCGGTCCCGGCGTCTATCTCGAGCTGTTCCGAGCCACTCTGGAGAACCCACTGAAGCCCCCTCGCAACGACGGCTATCCCTGGCCCAGCGTGCGCAACTTCTCCTTTGAGGTGGACGACGTGGACGCCAAGCTTGCCGCTATGGGCGCCGATGCCGACGTGGCTTTCGGCCCCATGAGTTTCGACGATTTCATCTCCGGCTGGCGTTCCGCTTGGCTTAGAGATCCGGACGACAACTTGGTGCAAATCACCCAGGGGTATACAGACCAGGACAACCCGTCACCCTTGCCACCGGCCTGAACACACGATTGGTTGGTCCCCCAAATAGGACCCTCGACCAAAAGAGGCTTCCACGATGGCGCTCATATCAGTCAATTTCGAGTACCGCACCGGTTTGCGCACACCGTTCATTCTAAACGCGCGCCTGGGAGGTAACTGGGACGCTTCCGGACGCTTAGCGGAGAGCTGGAGTTTCGCCCCCATGCAGCCCTTTACCGCCGATGATGGCTGCCCGGCCTTTCGCGCTACGGTCGAGCTGGACGACAGTCAGATTGGGCAGACCTTTCGCTGGGGGGTGTCGGTGGATACCGCGGCCGAGCCGAACCGCTGGGGCATCGCAACGGAAGTGAATGAGGCGGGCTCTCGTGCCCGCGAGCGGGTGTTCACCCTGCAGGGTGCCGACCAGACCGAGCGTTACTACCTCACCCACTGCCGTTACCTCGGCGCCAACAAGCGCTATGTCGAGGGTCAGACCGAGCCCGCGATCTGGTTTGCGCTGTGGGCGCCAAACGCGAGGCAGGTCGAGCTGGTGTTCGGCGATCGGGAGAGCGGTTACATTTACAACGACGATCGGGGCATCAACGAGCAACTTCCTCGGGTCACCATGACCCGGGAGGCCAACGGAGTCTGGTCAGCGGAGGGCGCTACCACGCCGGCGCTCGCCCGTTTCACACCCTTCGACCACCAGCCCTACATGTTTCGTATCACCAAGGACGATGGCTCGGTGGCCTATCGCACCGATCTTTACTCTCGCTGCCAGATTGGCAGCGGCCACGTCAATCCGGAGTCTCCGCCGGCACCACCGGGCGAGCCATCTCCCGCCCCGTGGAGCGGCCGCCGGCAAGATCTGGATGGAACAAAGAGCTGTTCGGTGGTCATCGATCCCGAACAGGTCACCGAGTTATTCGATGAGTGCCAACAAAACGGGCAACCGCTCGAGTGCCGGGAAAGCGGTGAGCCGGTGTGGCCCGAAACGCGGTGGCTATCGGAGGACGACTTCTGGCAAGACGAGTTTCCTCCTGATCGGACGTTGCCAACGCGCCTTGAGGATCTGGTGATCTATGAACTCCATATAGACGGCCTCGGTCTCGACCGTGGTGCTCCACGCGGCACTCTCGAAGATGCCATGCGCCTCATTCCGTACCTCCGCGATCTAGGTATCAATGCTGTGGGACTGATGCCGATGGCGGAGTTCCAGGGCGGATGGGGCTGGGGTTACAGCACCTCACATTACATGGCCGTCGAGTATGCCGGCGGCGGTCGCGATAAGTTTAAACATTTCATTCGGGAGTGTCACAGAAACGGCATCGCGGTCATTCTCGATGTCGTTTACAATCACTACACCTTCGACGCCGAGCGGGCAGAATGGGCGTACGACTCGAACACGCCCGAAAGAAATATCTACTACTGGTACGAAGGCCGAACGAGCGACTACGCGCACCCAAACGGCGGCTACGTCAACAATGGGTCGAGCGGCTGGGCGCCCCGTTACTGGGAAGAGTGGGTGCGCAAGATGTTCACCTCGAGCGCTGCGGCTTTGATCAGCGAATTTCATTTCGACGGCTTTCGCGTTGACTTGACTCAAGCGATCCACCGGGATAACACCCTCAATGTCGCTGCGCCTGCGCCTTCTGTTCCCAGCGCCAACCTGTTCGGACAGAAACTCCTGCGCGAATGGGCAAACACGATCCATTTGATCCGGCCCAGCGCTCTGCTGATTGCCGAAGACCATTCGGGATGGCCGGGGGTGACGCAACCGACCGGCGAAGGAGGACTCGGTTTTGACGCCACTTGGTATGCTGACTTCTACCACCACCTCATCGGTGATGCGCAGGATAATCCGGGACGCGCCCGACTACTCCGTGAAGCAGGTTATGGTGATAACAGGTCGCTCGCCATGGCGTGGTTCGGCCAAGTCCTGGCGTCAAGCAACAATCATTATGTTGTCTACCACGAGTCCCACGACGAGGCCGGTAATGCGCCAGGGTCGGCGCGGACCATTGCCGTCGCCGTTAATTATGTGCCATTGGTCGATGGGACCCGTCGCTATGCGGAGGCACGCGTTCATTTTGCGGCCGGCATGACATTGCTGGCACCAGCGACCCCAATGTTTTTCATGGGGGAGGAGGTCGGCGCGTCGCTCGCGTACACGTACGGCGATTTCTTGAATGCGCGTGAGGACTTCTTAGCCCTTCGGCAAGGTGTGGCTGCCGCCCTGTTCCGTTTCTACGCCGACTTGATCCGCCTCAGGCTCGCCCATCCTGCCTTGCGCTCGCGTAGTTTCGAGGTTCTGCAGACCCACGACGCCAATCGAATTCTTTCCTTCCGGCGCTGGGCGGTCAGCGAAGAGATGCTGGTAATCGGCAGTTTGAACAACGCGGCATTCGGGGCAGGCTACCGCTTGCTGGACTCACGCATTGCCGATGGCGAGTGGCGAGAGGTGTTTAACAGTGATGCAGACGCCTATGGCGGCGGCGGGCTCCTCAACCCGGGCACGATTTTGTCGAGTGGCGGCGTGATCACGGTCAACGTCCCGGCCAATAGCGTTGTCGTGCTGCGAAGGCAGTAGGAAAGGTCCGGCCGAGCCAAGCCGAGGCGGGCAAGCGGATCGTCCAACAACAAATCTAGACGCGGAGGGGCAAGGCGGATGGCCACCAACGGTACGATGATGCAGTACTTCCACTGGGACCTGCCGGCGGACGGTACCTTATGGACCCAGATCGCGCGGGAGGCAGGCAATCTGGCGGCCGCCGGCATCACCGCGCTGTGGCTGCCGCCGCCGAACAAGGGCACGAGCAGCACCGACGTCGGCTACGGCGCCTACGACTTGTGGGATCTCGGCGAGTTCGATCAGAAGGGCTCGGTGCGCACCAAGTACGGCACGCGCTCGGAGCTCACGGCAGCGGTGCAGGCGGCCCATGCCGCAGGGCTACAGGTCTACATCGACGTGGTGTTCAATCACAAGGGGGGTGCGGACGCCACCGAGCGCACGCGCGGTACTCC
>JBAPTW010000410.1:0-4141 GCA_049282355.1 Gammaproteobacteria bacterium
GGGCAGGACGCCGAGGCGCTGCAACGTGGCCAGCATGGTGGCCCCTTTCATGGGCGAACCGTTGTCCGAGTGCAGCACCAGCGACTCGCGGGCGAGCCCTTCGCGCAGGTGGGCCTTGTGGAAAACCTCGGCGGCGTGTTCGGCGGACTCGGTGTCGAAAACCTCCCAGCCGACGATCTTGCGGCTATAGACATCCATAATCAGATAGAGATAGAAGAACACGCCCCGCACGGTGGTGGCCAAATACGTTATATCCCAGCTCCACACTTGATTCGGTGCCGTGGCCTGGAGCGGGAGGGGCCGCGGATGGGTTGGCGCCCTCGCCTTACCACGGCGGGTAAGCTGATGGGCTTGGCGCAACACCCGATAGAAGCTCGATTCCGAGGCGATATACACACCCCGGTCCGCTAGTGCGGGCACGATCTGGCTTGGCGGCAGGTGAGCAAACTCGGGCTGATTGGCGATGGTCAAGATCTGCTGGCGCTCCTGCGCGGAGAGCTTATTGGCCGGCTCACGCCGCTGCGCTGCCGCCTGGCGGCCGTCGGCCTTTACCTGAGCCTCCTCGCGCCAGCGTTGCAGGGTCCTGGGCGAGAGCCCAAGCAGCTGACAGGCGGGGCCGAGACGGGCGCCGGCGGCACAGGCTTCCTCGAGATGGGCGATCACGTTTCGGCGCGCCCGGAGGTCGATTTTTCGTCCTCGGGCGCCCCCAGAGCGCTTGAATTTCCTAAGAAACTTCCAATGGAGTGGCAGGGGCCTCCTGCAACACATAGCCGAACGATTGGGCGCGCCGGCGTAGATTGGCAAGCGCACGCTGACGGTAACGCTCTTCATAGTACGAGGCGCCGGGATCGGCGTACTGTTGGCCGTAACGCAGTGTGTTGTAGAACAACACGGCAATCTTGCGGGCCGTGGCGGTGATGGCTTTCGCCTTGCCAATGCGGCCGGCGATGCGCCGATGGAAAGCGCCCAGTGCGGTGTCGGTTTTGCCCACGGTGGTCGCGGCCAGACGCAGCAGCACAGCGGCCCGGTTCGAGGACCGTCGCGTGCGAGAGGATAAGACCTTGCCGCCCGAGATCTTGCTGCCGGGCGCCAAACAGAGCCACGAGGTGAAGTGTTTGACGCTCGGCCAGCGCGCCATCTCGGTGCCACACTCGCCAACGAGCTTCAGCGCGAGCGAGGGTCCGACTCCATGGATCTGAGTCAGATCTATACCGAGCAGCGCGTACAAGGCCGCTCTGACATCGAACCGGGGCTCATTGGATTGGCGTTTTTTGCGTCGGGCAGCCGGCAGGAGGTCGCTGGGAGGCTCAACATCGGCGGCGAGCGCCGCGAGCGTCCTTTCAATTTGCTCATCGCAAAGAGCGATTTGCTCCTGGTAGCGGTCGTAGAGTTCCACCGCCTGTTGCAAAGCAAACACGTGCTCAGGGCGATAGTGGGCGACTCAAGGCCTCACGCAACGTCTCGGCTGAGGCCTGACAGCGACGGTCCCGATGCTTAGCCAGCACCTGCGGGTCGCGTTCGCCGGCCACAATGGCGCGGATGATGCCCAGGCCGGTCGTCCCGGTGATGTCAGAGACCACGTGCTGCAGTTGGAGGTTCATCTGCGTCAGCGCTTTTTGCATGTGCTGAACGTGGGCCGCCGCATACGCCACCAGACGTTCGCGTTGGCGAAGGTAGGCTCGCAGCGCCACGATGTCTTGCTGCGGGCGAAAGCTTGGCCGCAGCAGCCCATAGTGATGCAGCTGTTGAAGCCACTGCGCATCGTTGATGTCGGTCTTGCGCCCGGGAACGGTTTTGACGTGCCGCGCGTTGACCAGCCACACTTCGAAGCCCCGTTCTTCGAGGATTTCAAACACCGGAATCCAGTACACTCCGGTCGATTCCATCGCCACCGTGGTGATCCCGACCTGCTCGAGCCAATCAGCCAACCGATGAAGATCGTGAGTAAACGTGCTGAAGGTGCGTACCGGCTCGCTGTCGCGCTCCGGCCCCACCGCCACCACGTGAAATTCTGCCCCGACGTCGATGGCCGCCGCATCTCGATGAACCGTGGAAAACTGATTACTATCGCGCTTGCGCTTCGCTCGTGCCATGTCCTGCCTCCTCGCCTGATGAGCGGGCTAAGGGGCGGGACCGCGGAAGTCATCACTTTCCTAAACGGGATCGACCAAAGCCGTCACCACTGTCAAGTCCGCAGCAGTCCCTGGACCATGTTTTTTTGCGGGGTCGTACCACCAATAAGCCAACGGCCGCTCCCCCCGAGCCCGCGCACAGTATAGGAAGTTTCTCCCCTCACAGGCAGCAGCCCAGCTGCCAGAGTGTTTTTTTCCAGGACCAACAAGGCGGCAGCCTCGGCCAGGGCCTTTTCTTTGCGTCGCAGCTCGGCCTCCAGCTGCTTGATGGTTTTCGCCTGCTGGCTGAGCTTTTCGCGCTCGGCCTTGGCAGGGGCCGATGCATTGGCCTGCAGGCAGGTGTTTCGCCAAGCGCTGAGCTGCGCCGGATAGAGCCCCTTGCGCCGACAGTACTCGCTCAGTTCGAGCTCGTTAAGATGGGCGGTCTCCACCACGATGGCAAACTTTTCTTCGCTGCTTAAGCCCGCTGAGGGCAGCGGTTGTGTGCCGCCCTGACCATTGGCTTTGCGATGCTTCAAGCGCCAGGTATAGAGCGTGTCTTTAGGAATGCCAGTATCCTGGGACAACTGGGGAACACTGACGTTGTTCGGCGGCAGCATCTTGGCGATGATGCTGGCCTTGAGCTCCTCTGAGTATTGACTCATCGTTTGTCGCCTCGACAGTTGCTCCGGGTTTCGGAGCCGTCTTGTTAGGCCCCCGACTCACACAAAGGTTTTCAAAAAGAGGCGACATCTATCCCGACACAGGGGGCCAGTAACCACCCCCGGAGTCGATTAATCCCGATATGCTCAGCATCGTGATTCGGCCGGTCATTGACAACAAGGGTTCGACGTTCGGTGTCAGACGGCGCAAGGTCGTGGCATTCAGGCCATGGCTCAGCCCGCCCAGAATCATCATAATATCGGGCATGGGGGGCGTTGCGCTGTCAAAGAATCGGTTGCGAAACTCTATCCTAACACGATATGTAACCACCCTGCCTTCGTCCTAATTCTGGCGAAGGTATGCTTTGACTCTTGTTTTCTTGCCGCAAGCCATGGCAAATCACTGCGTCCACGTCGCTTAGATACTTCCGCGCAGCCACGCGCTCTTGCCAGGGTCAAAACCACAAACAGAGCGCCGGACCAATCGAGATAGAGAAGGACCATCTGATGACCACAAACCGTATCCAGCCAATTGGCTTTGCTGCGCTCGTCGCGCTAACACTCTGTCTCCCGGTCTCAGCACTCGCCGACGAACAGCAGTCCCTGAACATGGCCAACACCGCCTGGATGCTTACCTCCACGGTTTTGGTCCTGTTCATGACGCTTCCCGGGCTATCACTATTTTACGGCGGGTTGGTGCGCAGCAAGAACGTGCTTTCGGTGCTGATGCAATGCTTCTCTATTTGCTGCCTGGTTTCGGTGCTGTGGCTGGCTTATGGGTACGGGCTGGCATTTGGAGATGGCGGTGCTCTGCAGGGCTGGATCGGGAGCTTCGAGAAAGCTTTTCTCGGCGGCGTTGGGGTTGACAGCACCAGTGGCAATATTCCCGAGACGGTGTTCGCGATGTTTCAGTTGACGTTTGCCGTCATCACCCCGGCGCTGATAGTGGGTGGGTTCGCCGAGCGGATGAAATTCAGTGCCATGCTGTGGTTCAGCGTGCTTTGGGTCACGTTGGTCTACCTACCGGTCTGTCATTGGGTATGGGGCAACGGTTGGTTGGCTACCTTAGGGCTGATGGATTTCGCTGGTGGCACAGTGGTGCACGTCAACGCCGGCGTGGCAGCCCTCGTGGCTGCTCTAGTATTGGGTAAACGCAACGGTTTTCCCGAGACCGCAATGCCGCCCCACAGCCTGCCCCTGACGGTGGCAGGCGCGTCGATGCTGTGGGTGGGATGGTTTGGCTTTAATGCCGGCAGCGCCTTGGCCGCGGACGGCGCCGCCGGAATGGCGATGCTCGTGACCCATGTCGGGGCTGCTTCGGGATCGCTCGGATGGATGTTTAGCGAGTGGCAGCGCTTCGGCAAACCC
>JBAPTW010000411.1:0-35261 GCA_049282355.1 Gammaproteobacteria bacterium
AAAAAGTGTTTCCCTGATGACAGCCGATGAAGACCGGTATGCCAAAAACTTAAAAGCCTAGTACAAGCGATTAGCCCCCGTGCTCGACACGAGCACGCCTTGAAATCAAGCAATTATGCGTGAGATCTTTATGATTAAGTTATCAATTGTCACTGTCGTCTTGAGCTTACTGCAGCTTACAGCTGGGGAGGTTTCACACGCTGCGTCCGCCAATGACATGGCGGCGACAAGGCAACAAGGTGAACAGCAAACGTCGGATTCTCAATCCGCACAAACGCCCGCCAGCGCCAGCGAGACATCATCATCCTGGCCATCTTATCAGCCAGCGGAGAAAACTGTCGCCGGCGACTTTGACCTGGCGTTTGAAATAGAAACTGAGCCGTTAGCAGAATCTTTGCTCGATAGCTTCAGCGAATACTATTCGCAGCTCAATGGCCGAGCCTATAATATTCAGTTGGACGCAGCTCGCAAATGGTGGGAAGTTCCGGATGCGGTGGGTTTGTTTAAGTTGCAGATGACGGATAAAGAACAAGCAGCTTTTCAACGCCAGCATGGGCATCCCCTGACCATGCTGGCGATAGCGATGAGTGGCGTTGCTATCGTGGTTCATCCAGATAATCCTATTGTAAAACGAGGACTCACGCTGGCGGAGCTGGATGCGATTTTTTCAGAAACACGTTATAGAGGGCACCCGGAGATTTCGCTGTGGGGTGATCTTGGGTTGAGTGGAGAATGGGAATTGCGGCCCATTTACAAGTACCGCGTAACGGAGACAAACACATTACATGATTTTTTTCAGCAGCGTGTTTTGAAGGGCGGTCAGTTCAAGTCCATTGCCACCCGCGAGTCGACATCGGCTGATGTGGTTGATCGAATCGGAGGTTACGAGGCACAGGGTAGTGCTGCGGCATCAGAGGGGAATACCGACGCGATAGGTTTTGCTTACCTAGAAGATGTGAGGAATACAGTGGCAACCGTGCCGGTATCTGCTGGGGATGATGAGCCTGCAGTATTTCCAACCGCTGAGAATCTAGAGAAAACGCTTTACCCGTTGCGGCAATATACCTATTTGTATTTGACTCAGCCACCTGACGCGATGTTGGAAGGAGCTCAATTAGAGTTTGTGAAACTCGTCTTCAGCCAACAAGGGCAGGAAATACTAAAAGAATTAAATTATACTCCGGCGCCAAAAGCTGCTGTGCTAGAGAAGCTTCGGTCCATCGGCGTCCAGCGCGAGTAGAAAAATTATGATGCCTCTTGTCCAAATGACAATGCTTTATAAGAAGCTGTTTTGGAAACGACTGCGCTTGCCATAGAGCGGCTTTCAATTCTCGTTCGCGAGAGCCGATTGATTCATCAGTAAGGCAACAGGGAAATTCAGAAGCGCCGCTTCCGCGGATAGCCACTGATCATTCTCTCGCTCCTGTGCCGTGACGCATTCTTCAGTCAGCAAGTTGACATAATGTGTATCTGTGTTCGAGGGCACTTGAATCTGCGTATCGTTCCACACCGCTCCGACTGGATTTGATACCCCCTTATCTGTCAAAGACACAAAATTTCTTGGAGCGATCACCACCAGCGTGCGTCCACCGTAGCTGCGCGCATAGGCACAAAGGTTATCTGCTCGGTTGCCTTCGCAAGTCAAGGCGTTGTAGCGTCCGTAACGAAATAGGTCCGGATAGCGCCGTCGTACATCTAATGCACGCCAGTTGAGGTAAAGCTTGCTGCGACCGTCCTCAAGGTTATCCAGCAGCGATCGCACGCGTTGCGCAAGCCCATGCTCGGCTTCCACCATGTAACCTTTCAATTCTTCGAGCAACGCTTGGCGTCGTGCAAAATCGACTGGTTGGCGATTGTCCGGATCAACTAGGGTAAACATCCACAGCTCATTGCCCTGGTAGATATCCGGCACACCCGGAGCCGTGAGCTTGATTAGCGTCTGCGAAAGGCTATTGAATAATCCAAAACGGCAAAGGTGTTTTTGGAAGGGCAAAAACGCTTCCAAGAAAAGATTTTTCTTGCGCGTAATCAGGCAGTCGTCAATGAAAGTCGCAAGCGCTTCCTCGTACTCCGCATTGGAGCTAATCCAAGAAGTGTGCACTTTGGCTTCGCGTACCGCCTTCAGCATATAGGCCTGGATTCGGTCCCTAAAGGCGCCCAAGCCTTCATCATCCAGCTCTTCTAACGGCCAGGTACCTATTAGTGTTTGGTAGAAAAGGTACTCGTCGTTGAGAGACGGTGCCCACAGGTCGACGTCCAGCTTGCGCTTCAAGCTTTGGTTGATGCGGTTCCATTGTGTTACCTGCGCTTCCCACTCCTCGGGGAGCTCGGACAGTACATCAATACGCGCGCGGACATCCTCACTGCGCTTACTATCGTGAGTTGAAGTGCTCAACAAAGTATACGGCCAGTCCCTCAAGCGCCGCTGGTTTGCTTGATGGAATGCGCCAACAGATACGCCAAAGCGTCGTGGATCCCCGCCCACCTCATTAAGGGAGGTAAGGGCATGATAGGCATATAAGGCGGTGTCTTCTAAACCCTTAGCCATGACAGGCGCAGTGTATTGCTGAAAATGCATGACAAAATCGCTGATGGCTTGAGCATAAGCTTCCGCCTTACCGTGGGCGGCTTCGAGTAACAGCACATCGCGAACAAAGTCGAAACCAGTGGTATCGGCAGCGGTGCTGCGTTTTTTTCCCTGAACAACAGCCCACTCGATAAACCTCCGGTCCTCGTCGGCCACTTCGCTATTTTCGATATAGGTTCGGTACACGGGAAAGCAGGCGATGATCTCCGACAGGGCATGTCGCAGGCCATTGAGGGTGAAGTCTCGGGTCTTCGGATCAAGCTCGGAAATCTGATTCAGCTGATTGGCGAGCACATTGAGCTCAGCGGCAAGGCTGGTATCGATAATGAGTTTCTTGCGATCATAGAGCAACTCGTCAAACGGCATTTTTTCCTCGATAAATCGCCAATAGATTTCTTCTATCGCTTGTTGAGCGCTCCGCTCTACATAAAGACCGTTGACTAGATTGGTAAATTCATAGCCAGAGGTACCGTGAATGAGCCAATCTTCACGGGGCTGCTCATAGACTGCCAAGATCTTTTCGGCGACGATATAAATCGACGATCCGTGCGGCGAGTGAATGGCACCCAGGTTCGCGCCCACCTGTAAACGCCGGTAGTACTCGCGAGGGTTGTACAGCCCGTCGGCATGGTCGATACGCAGCCCATCGAGCCGCCCTTGCGCAATGAGCTGGAGCACCAAGCGGTGAGTGGCCTGAAACACCGCTTCCCGCTCCATCTTTAGGGCCGCCAGATCGTTGATGTCGAAGAACCGTCGGTAGTTGATTTCGTCCGAAGCTACCCGCCAGTAGGTTAAGCGATAGGCTTGCGTCTCCAGCAGCTCATGAAGGCGCTGGGTGCTGTCGGGGTTTTCCGCTTGGAAATTGAATTCCCTGACGTTCTCACGGATAAATTCCTGCAATTCAGGCTGAGAAGCGCAGAGAACGGCAAGCCGCTGTTTATGAATCTCTTTGTCCCGGTGGCGCTCCTCGAGCTTTTCCACAGCGGTTTCTTCGCGCGCCGGCAGATGCGCAAAGGCGGCAATCAGGCTTTGGAATTCCTGCAGCCAAGGCTCCTTTGGATCCACGAGCAACTTTAGTCTTTCGCCCGCATACTCAAGAATGCGCGGATATTCTCGGGGATCGATAGGAAACAGGTGCTCATAATAATGAACATTGAAACCACCGTGTTCCTCATCAAAGGCAAGCACCAGTTCACCGCGTTCCAGCACATAGCCGTATTGATCGCCGAGAACCGGTATCAGCAATTTATTGCGTAAGGCGGTTTGAATTGGATTCCAATCGATGTCGAAATACGCGGCATAATACGATGCCGGTCCGTTTTCCAGTACATCGAGCCACCATAGGTTGTCGCTTCCCATGACGCCCATGTGGTTGGGCACCATGTCGAGAATGTGTCCCATGTTATGAGCCCGCAGCGTGTCGACAAATTCATCAAAGTCCTTGCGGCTGCCAATTTCAGGATTTAGGCTACTGTGATCGATGATGTCATAGCCATGCAGACTGCCGGAACGGGCCTTGAGATAAGGTGATGCGTAGCAATGACTGATACCGAGCGCATCCAGGTATGGGATAAGTTGCATCGCATCGCGGAAGGTAAAGCCAGCATTGAACTGCAGTCGATAGGTGGCGCGAGGAATGGCGACGTGATTGCTGGCCATGTCTTGCCCTCGGGTACGCCATCCCGTCAAGCCACGTTCTTGGGTAAGCGCTACCGCGAGCGCTTTAAACTGCGATTGGCGACCTAAATCTTCGAGCGACACCGTCAGCTTGTGTTGCCAGTTGGGGTATTCCTCTCCAGCACCTGGCAAATTCACTTGTTCTTTCATACCAACAGCATTCTCAAGTTGGACTGCCATGAGCTTTGCCGGAGTACGCGCCACATATTGGTGAATGGCAAGAGAAAGCTGAGGGGTCATTTCTGGAGTAGCCGCGGGACCGGTGTCCACGTCTTCGGGACACAAGCCTGCCTGAGCGAGGGCAGCCAACAACCGGGCACGTTCGTGCCTACGCTCCTGAGTTAGCTGATCATAAAGTTCTGCGGAAGGAAGTAGTGACAACGCGTCGCGCAGCGCAATATCCCGTCCTTCCCAATAGCCATCGAGGGTAGGCAAGTCATGGGTCGATATCGCTACCGTCGCTTCGCTGGAATAATCGCCTGGTGCGATGAACGCACCATTCTCTTCCTTTTCAAAAAAAAGTACGCGATAGCCAAGTACCCCCGCCGGCTTCAAGGCGGGGCGCAACGCCGCGGGAACCGTGCCCAGATCCTCGCCGATTATCAGGCAGTGATGACGTTGGCTTTCGAGGGCGAGGATGCCGAGGAGATCCTCTAATGGGTAATGGACGTAAGCGCCTGACGTTGGATCGCACTCCTCAGGTACCCAATAAAGGCGCATGAGATTCATCACATGGTCAATGCGCAGCGCCCCGGCGTGTTGCATGTTACGACGCAAAGTGGCGATGTACGGCGCATAGGCCATCTCTTTGAGAAATTGGGGTATGGCCGGGGGCAATCCCCAATCCTGACCCTTGAGATTAAAGCTGTCGGGAGGTGCTCCGATACTCACACCCTGTGCATATAGATCCTGGTTCATCCACACATCGGCTCCACCCGCATCGCAACCGAGAGCCAAATCTTGCATCAGGCCGATGCCAAGCCGATGCGTAAGGGCACGCTTTCCCGCGATATCGAGTTGCCTATCAGCTTGCCACTGAAGGTACTGATAGAACTCCACCTGCTCTCGATTCTCCTCGGCAAACGCCAGTGTCTCTGCAGATGAGGGCGTGCGGTATGCTTCTGGCCAATCCCGCCAATCGTTTATGCCCGGATTTTTCTGCTGAAAGTGCGCCTGTAAGGCTTCAAACAAGGCATACAGCTGCAATCGCTTTTTACCGGCGGCCTGAAAGGCAAGGAAAGCGCGTCCTCGCTCGGTTTGAGGCTGCAGATGGCGTTCGCGAAACATGCGGTAGAGCGATCGGAGGATCGGGAGCTTAAGCGCCGTCACGGCAGCATAATCCACCAGCTCGCTTTCCCGCAGAACTTGCAGCCGTTGTTGAAACTCACCGCTTTGCACTGCCTCGGTGGCGCTAGTGGATTCCAGAAAATCAGGCATCGCCTCCACGTCGAGATAAAGCAAGTTAAGGAATAGTCGGCTCGAGGGCGAATAAGGTGCGCGCCGCGCTGGATTCGGGAGGAACAGGGTATGCACAGGATTAAGGCCGACAAATTCCGCGCCGGCCTCGGCACAGGTGTCGATCAGCAGCCGCAGATCAGTAAAGTCACCGATACCCCAGTTACGCGAGGAGCGCACGCCGTAGAGCTGTGCCACCACACCCCACAATCTGTTATCCCCTTCCAGAGCAACCGGTGTGTAGCAGCGCGCGGGAGCTCTGATCAAAGTCATCGCTGCCGCCGGCCCACCGTCAGTGCTGATCTCAAAGCGGTGATATCCTTGACCGGTAGGCACAGGTAGGGAAAAGCTCAAGCGCAGAAACCGCTTCCCGTCGATTTCGTGTTGCGCAACGAGTGCCAAAGCACTGGGCTCGAACGTGCCACTGTGCACGGATCCTCGTTCGGTCGTTAACTGCCAAGAAAACGTTCGCTCCGCTAGAGCTTGGTCGATGGTAATCGGAATGCTCGCCTCTCGGTGACCGTCTTGCTCCACCTGCACCGGTGGTAGCAATCGGCACCAATGCTGCGACTCATAGGCCTTCAAAGCCGCAAGCTGCGTTTCCTCGCTGTCCGCGGTAACTCCCATCGCGGCGAGTAAAGCCTGTTTAGTCTCGGTGCTAACATCGTACCGCTTCCCCCAAATGTCCGTGTAATGAAGTTGGATACCGTATATCAGGGCGAGCCGATCGAGCGCTGTTTGAGAAAACATGACGCACCTTTTGAAAATGACGTAAAAAGCCGCTTTAAAACGCTGCAAGCGCCGGAGCCGCAAGGCGCATGGCGATGAGCAACCGAGGGCAGGCTAATAGCAAAGATACCACTCTACGTTTTTATAATCGAAGCTTTTTTTACTTTGGGTAATTAGGAAAACCCTTAAGAGGGTGTTTTAAAACCTGCTGCGCTTGCCACAGCTGCGTTGCGCGCTGGCTCGAAATCCTTATATTCTCCACCTAAGGCCAAGGGTAGTGTTCTGGCAATGTTCAAAGAAAATGCGTGCAACCGATAAACTAGCTCTGGGCTCCAACAGCACTGGAGCAAGTAACGTCTTCTAACAGGTTATCCACCCATGGAGCAAATGGAGACTCTCTAGCGCAGACATTTTTAAGATGGCTTCTAGGAGCAGGTAAGTAGTTACAGGCATATACTAACGCCTTCGTTAGTAGAGCTATTTTACGGCGGTTGGTCGTGGATAGACTTGTCGGGACACACCATAGATACTTTTCTGTAGGTTGGTGTGCCGCCGTCCTGGCGACACATGCTTCCAGCAAGCCTATTTTGGACCACGCGGCTTACTTACGACGTTCTTAATAATAACCGAAAAGTTTGGGGGTCTCATGGAAATTATTGCCAGTCCAGAACTTTGGTTGGCGCTAGCGACATTAACAGCGCTCGAGATCGTCCTCGGGATTGACAACATTATTTTCATCTCCATTGTCACTGGCAAGTTGCCGGCTCATCAACAAAGCAAAGCGCGGCGTTTGGGAATCGGCCTGGCTGCAATCACCCGGATTCTTTTGCTGCTATCGCTAACCTGGATCATGGGGCTAACGGCGAGCTTGTTCGAGGTTTTCGGCAACGACATCTCGTGGCGAGATCTCATTCTAATCGCTGGGGGCTTGTTCCTCATTGCCAAAAGTGCAACGGAAATGCATGATAAGCTCGAAGGTGTAGCCCGACAGAACGTCAAAATAATGCCGCCAGCTTTCAGTGCCGCTATCCTGCAAATTTTAATGCTTGATGTGGTTTTTTCCCTCGATTCAGTAATTACCGCTGTGGGTATGGTCGACCATCTCGGTATCATGGTCGCCGCAATACTCATCGCCGTGGTGGTCATGGTGGCGTTTGCCAATCCAGTCGGTAATTTTGTGGAGAGTCATCCCACCATTCAAATGTTGGCACTCAGCTTTCTATTACTGGTAGGTACGGTTCTCATCGCTGATGGTCTCGATTTCCATGTCCCCAAGGGCTATGTGTACTCTGCTATTGCCTTTGCAACTTTTGTGGAGTTATTAAATATGCGATTGCGAAAGAGCAGCGAGCCGGTTGAGCTTCACGATGCGTCAATGACCCAGCCGCAGAAAGATAGTGCTTTCCCCCCGAAGACTGAGGCCCATTCATCTTCTAAGCAGTAACGTTAGCCGGGCAGCTGGAGACAGCTCCATACAGCTCGTGGGCGCGCTTCTCGAAGGCGGACACCGTCGTTTGGGTTGCGTAAGATAACATGGGATCGATGATTATTTGCCAAATCGGTGACTGCATCTGATAGGTGATTGCGCATCGTGCGTAGCAGGTATTCGTCGATGCGGGCTCAAAGTGCCAGTGGATAACGAGTTGGCGGAACAAGCCCTCCGCCGCCGTAATTTTGATCTCTGTAGGATGCTTGAGCACCGTTTTGGAGCGAAAATGCAGCGGTTTGACGCCAAGCAGGATGACTTGATCCGTATAGTAGCTATCGCCATGGTGCTCGACCACTTTAGCCTCCTCCCACAGCGGCAGAAAGTCAGGATAACACTCGACGTCGGCGACGACGCTAAACATCTGTTCTGCATTGTACGGGAAGAGATGCTTTGTTGTGTAAGTTGCCACGTGCTACTTCCTTTTCCAAATTGTCTCAATTAGACAATGGTAATGCAGGTAGGATTCAGGAAAATGCGTATATTCCCGCGGCGAATAGGGGATATTCCGGAGAAGGATTGAGGATTCTTCGGATACACAGTGCCCACAGATATCCATCTCGGTGAAACAAGTTCGAGATGTCGGGTAGAGGGGGGCGGACCATCGCTTTCGGGCAGGAGACTAACAGGTGCGCCGGCAGACACCAGTCAATTACCTCCCGAAACTTTCGGTGTAAATTAATCCCAAAGGCAATGCGACTGATGACAGGCTGTGGGACATTTACCGAGACAATGAAGCTCTGCGGAGGAGGCAGAAATGGAGAAACGAATGGCGCAAGTGATCCACTTGCCCGATAATTTCATTGGTAAGGCGGATCAAGAGAAGCTAGAAAGCTTCGGTGCACATGTGATCGTTCACGGTCGTGCTACGCGCTGGCATTGGGCTAAGGATATTGGTGGTGGGGATATTTTTGAGATTTACAAGGCGGGTCCTAAGGACACGCTCATCGTGCGCATCCGCCGCGATCGGCCTCGGGATGTGTTTCGCGCTGAGGATGCGTCCGGTGGCTTAGTCGTTGCCGGTACCCTGGAGCATGTTATGGCGGTTCTCGGTCGACAATAGGCCATTAGAAGCCGTTTTAAAACTACTGCGCTTGCCTGAGCTGCGTTGCGCGGCGGCTCGGGATCTTCATGTCTTTCCCTGTACAATTAGGTGGTTACTCGTCCATCTTTGGGCTTGCCCCTTCTAGGGCGCACCATCGAAGGGATGATCCAAGAACCAGGCAACCGACCATGCCGGAAGTTGTCCTTGTTTGACAGCCGCCGAAGTTTCGCTGCTATCGGCAAATATCAGCCTTGATAGGGGTGGTGATACATCTGCGGCGGACTCGTTGCTCAAGTTGGCAAACAGCATTAGACGAGTGCCGTCCCCGAGCGTCCATTGCGCTTCCAGCGCTCGCGATGTCAGTGCTCGGTTGCTGACTTGCTGCGCCTTTATTCCTGGCAATCGCGGCAAAATTTCGGCATGCCGCAAAGCCAACAGCTCGCGATGAAAAGTGAGCCACTTGTCGTGTGGCGGTTGTTTGAGATCACTCCAATCTAGCCGCGATCGGTTGAAGGTTTCGCTGGCCATGGGGTCGGGGATGCGCTCGCGGGCGGCTGGATCACTGAATTCGGGAAACGCAGCAAACTCTCGTCGGCGCCCCTCGGTGATGCTTTCGGCGAGGTCATCTCCGAGGTCGCAAAAAAATAAAAAGGGCTGCCGTGCCCCCCACTCTTGCCCCATAAAGAGTAGCGGTGGTGAGGGTGCAAGTAACACTATTGCGGTGGCTACGCGAACCTTCTTATCGTCGGCGAGCGCCGTAATCCTCTCACCGAGCGCTCGGTTTCCGACCTGGTCGTGGTTCTGCAATAAAGAGACAAACGCCGTTGCGGGAACATCTGTGCTGGGCTCACCTCTGCGCCTTCCCTTTAGGTATTGGGAAGGTTCGCCTTGATAAGCAAAGCCTTCGCTCAAGCAACGTCGTAAGCAATAGCCGGGATCGTCACTATAGTCGGCGTAAAATCCCGCGGTTTCGCCGGTAGTGAGCACATGCAAGGCATGATGAATGTCGTCATTCCACTGCGCGACATACCACTGTGGCTGTCCTTCTGGCTCCCTTCGAAGATAGCGGGCCGCATTGTCGTAATTTTCCAAGATGAGATGGAGAAGCCTGGTCGTGCTCAGGTGCCGGTGCACCGTTTCGGCCAATTCGATCAGAATGTCCGGATCAGAATCATCGATGATAGCGTGGACTGCATCCAGCCGGAGTCCGTCAAGGTGATATTCTTCCAGCCAAAATAGGGCGTTGTGTATAAAAAACTGCCGCACCCAGTAGCTGTTTTCGGAATCGAAGTTAATCGTGGCTCCCCAGGGCGTATGGTGGCGCTCGGTAAAAAACAGGGAGGCATAAGTATGCAGATAATTTCCCTCAGGCCCGAAATGGTTGTACACAACATCGAGAAATACCATTAGGCCTCTGTCATGAGCAGCCTGCACGAAGGCTTTCAGGTCTTCCGGTTTTCCATAGCGGCTATCAGGCGCGAACAGCAGCACCCCGTCGTAGCCCCAGTTGTGGTGGCCGGGGAAATCGGCTACCGGCATCAGCTCGACTGCCGTTACCCCAAGCTGCTGTAAGTAATCGAGACGTTCCTGCGCGGCGCTAAAGGTACCCTCGAGTGTAAATGTACCGACATGTAGCTCATAAATAACGGCTTCCTCCCAGGGACGGCCTCGCCAACCCGCATCTTGCCAATCCCACCGTTGGGGATCGATGACTTGGCTTGGGCCATGTACGTCTTCAGGCTGGAAGCGGGATGCGGGATCAGGAATGCGTAAACCACCGTTGATTCGAAAGCGATAAGGCGCTCCCTGGGCCGCGAGGTCTGTGACAAGGCTAAACCAGCCTTCTGGCTCGGCGTCCATCGGCAAGACGGCCTGCTGCTGTGGGCTCTCCAAGCACAATTCGACCTGCGATGCGGACGGGGCCCATAACCGAAAGCGAACTCGTCCATCAGCCAAAATTTGGGTGCCGAAGGGCATATAATGAGCGCGTTGTACCATGCGGCCTTTAATCCTTACAATGATCAGGCGGTTGCCGGCTGGAGGAGAGAAACATATAACAGTTTTGTCCACATTCCTCCATTGGGAAGATCCCGTATGGCAATTGTATAAGAAGCTGCTTTAAGAATGCCGCGGGTGCCAGCAGAGCAAGGCGCACGGTGGCGAGACAAAATCGTCCGGAACGATTTTGAACAGCCGTAGGCTGACCCCGCAGGGGTGAGCCCCAGGGATGGGGCGAGTAAACCGGAGTGTACATGAGAGTACAAAAGCCATGACAGCGACGTGTAAAGACAAACCCGGAGGAATAAGCCATGGTAACTCTGCATAAGCTGAAAAGTCTGCTGGACTATCGCCTACAGGCTCGAGACGGCGAAATCGGGGATCTGAGAGAGGCTTACTTCGATGATCACGTATGGACCGTACGCTACCTGGTGGTGCGCACAGGGGGTTGGCTAGTTGGACGTGAAGTTCTGATCGCCCTTCGCAGTGTAACCGGTTTAAATGAAGAGGCAAGAACTTTGATAATTGACCTTACCCGAGAGCAGATCAAAGGCAGTCCTCCCGTTACCACACAAAAGCCGGTTTCACGCCATTATGAACAAGCCTTTTACCAGTATTACGACTGGATCCCCTATTGGTACGGGGAACCATTCCTCGCTCCCGGAATGCCGCCGGCTCCGGCCGAGCTGCACAAAGGAGGCGTCGAAGCACCTGAGAATCCCCATTTGCGCAGCAGCCATGAGGTACGCGGCTACCATCTCCATGCGAGTAACGGTGAATTCGGCCATGTGGCAGACTTTATCGTCGACCGACAGGATTGGAGGGTGCGCTACCTTGAGATTGATACTCGCAATTGGTGGCCTGGCAAGCATGTGCTCGTTGCGCCTACGTGGATCCAGCAGGTAAGCTGGGGTAGCAAGGAAATATCGGTAAACCTGACGCGCGAAGCGATTGAAAGCGCCCCTGCGTATAATTCCTCAAAGCCGATTACCTCTGATTATGAAATCGAGTTATACAAACACTATGGGTTGTCGCCGCAGGAGAGCTAGAGGGTGTTTCCGACGACGATCGCCGCTGGCATAAGCGTGTTGCACGAGGCCTCAAAATCCTCGTGTGCTTTCATGTACATGTCTGAGCGCGTCTTTACTGACCCAGGATGTTAACGTCTTCACCCAATTGGTCTCGCACATACAGTACTTGTACGAGCACAATGAAGACCAACGTAAGAGGTGCCGCCACCACCACCCCAAGGGTGCCCAATAGTGCTCCCATTAACAACTGTGCGCTTAGCAGTGCTGCCGGAGGTAATGAGACTACGCGGCGTTGGATGAGCGGAGTAATGAAATAGCTCTCTAGAGACTGCACGACTATGTAAACCAGTATTACATTTGCTGCTTGATCAAACCCTTGGATGAATCCAATGAGTACGGCAGGAATTGCCGCGATGATAGGCCCTATATAAGGCACGAAGGACAATAGCGCGGCAATAAACCCGAGTGCGAAGTAAAGAGGTATGCCGATAAGGTAGAGGCCCAATGTCGTCAGCACACCAACCAGGGTCATGGACAAAATGCGCCCCACCAGCCACCACCGCAAAGCGTGCCCGATAAACTCAAGAATCTCTGTTGTGTGCTGGCGTCCTTTGGCCGGTATCGTGATGATAATGCTGTTCACGTAAAGTTGTGGACTAAAGGCCAAGTACAGACCGAGCAGCAAGATAATCAGGAGATTTGCCACGGCTCCGATAGTCGAAGAGAAGACACCGGTGATTCCTCCAAGGAAATCTTTAGCTGAGGGTGCTATCTGTTTAGCGTTGGCGCTCGATAGCAGGGGAGACATCCAGTCTTGGCTCTTGATCTTGGATTCCAGCGTCTCGGTGGCTTCTTGAAGACGTTGTTGCAACTCAGAAAGTTGCGTGCCGATATGCGGGCCTGCCGCCCAGGTTATTGCCGCCAAACCACCAAATACACACACCGTAGCTAAAAGGACTGCTATTGAGTGCCTTATGGATAGATACGACCGTAAAACACGGGCAAGCCCATCTATCAATAAAGCGAATAAAATACTTAGAAATAGGATGAGCAGGATATTCCGGACATGCCAGACAATAAAGAGAACCGTCAGGAGCATGAGTGTCAGGCCAATGCCGAAAGCTATGTTGCGTTGCGCAGCAGTAAGGTTCGGCATGGCGATCGCGGTTTACAACAGAACAGCCTGTTACTACGGAGGGCTTTACTCAGGACGCACCTTTGACCGTTAAGTTATTTATGACGTCCTTGACGCCTTCTATGTTTTGAGCAATCTCCTCCGCATGTTCCTTCTGCTCCTGAGTATCCACAAAACCGTTTAACTGCACGTTTCCCTTGTAGGTCTCAACATTGATCTGAAATCCGCTGACCACCGAATCCTCGAACAGCGCGGTCTTAACTTTAGTGGTAATTGTTGCGTCATCGATATACTGCCCCGTACTTTTTTGTGTTCCGGAACCGGCGCAAGCTCCAAGAGAGAGGGTAAAACACAAAAGCAACAAGAAAAGCCCCATAAAATGAAGCATATTTCGGATCGTACCGAGTCCTGTGACTAGCTGAGCGCTTACTAAAACGCCCTTGGATAGATGATCGTTGTTCATGCGTCCTTCCTCATGTGGTGCTTATCTACCTTTCTGCCCCGGAAAGTTACGCATCCCTTATGCCAATGCGCCATCCTAATGACCGTCATTTTCAGAAATCTTAAAAGCGGATTTCAAAATGATACAAGTGGTTTTTGCAAGGCGGCACGGTGGCAAGACAAAGCGTTAGCAATGTTCCCAAACAGCGACCACCGCAACGGCAAGCGCAGCCGTTGCTAGAACGGCTCCTAAGCTAATCAGCCTTATCAAATGTCGCTCATGGCCGCAATAAATGGAAAAATATTCATCGAGCTGCATTTATTGTGTAGAAATTACAAACCAGTTAGCCCTGCCTGCTATGAGGCCATAGCATGGCTGCACATAAACTTTCCTGCAGCGATGAGCGCGATAGGCACGCGGTATCAGGCTCGGCGGCAATCATGAGTTCAACAGCACCAGCAGCAGCCTCTACCGAGAGCACGATGATACCCGTTGCACCCCCGGTCATCCATCCAAGAAAGCTCAACAAACCGGTCATCGCCAAGAGTAACAACAGCGATGGCACTGTGTTAATGCGTTTGTGCTTCTGCCACGCTATACTCATATGTGGGATTTTCCGGTCTCGCATCCACTTGTCGCTTACAATTAGTCGGCCACGTTTAGATCACAGCATCTCGATTCGTGACTGCTGCTCAAGCCCCGGTGGCGAAGAAACTCACAACACCCATGACGAAGGTCGGTGCCTCGGAAGAGACCCACGAGATCAGATAGCCCCAGATTCCTACTGCACCCAGGAGAAAGGGCGCCAGATAAAACCAGAATTGGGCATCTGTTGAAAGACGCGGCGACGTTTGGTTCTTGGGCGCTTTAAACATGACATTGCCACCTCCTCCTCCAGAACACGGTTTGAATTCGTAGTATGCCAATACTAAAAACAGCTGATAAATAGCTGATACATAACAGCTCAACCGTGCCAAGCTGTTGCCAAGTTGTCTATTGGGAAAAACCCGCGCTAGCGTCTATGGATTGCTGAGTTTCGGCAGCGTCGGCCTCAGTCTGAGGAGCGTCTTTACCGGCAAATGATCAGATGCCACTCGGGCCAAGGCCGTTTTATGGGCATGGGTCGTAATGAGCAGGCTCAAAGGGCGTATCCAGATCCTATCAAGGGCTAGCATTGGGCATCTGGCGGGAAAGCTGCGCGGTGCGGGACAATAGCCAAACAGAGTTTGAAGCCGTTGTAGCGTGCTCTGATAGGGGCGCCATTCATTGAAATCACCCATGAGGACCATCGGCTCGATTGCGGCGTGCGAAAACAGCTCGCTGAGACGAGATAGCTGCAAACGGCGCTCCGCGGCTCGGAGTCCGAGGTGTGTGACCAAGACACGCAGTCGCTTTCCATGAACTTCCAGATCGGCATCGATAGCGCCGCGGGGCTCACGGCCAGCAAGGCTCAAATCGATTCGTCGCACGGCACGTATGCAATGGCGGGTGAGCAATACATTGCCGTAGCTGCGGTCGTGGCGCTGGATGGTCACTCCGGGGATGGCATCGTAGCCTGTGGTCCGGGCGAGGTAATCCATCTGCTGGGAGTCAGTGGCCGCTCCCGGTCGTGAGTCTACCTCCTGCAAACCGACAATATCGGCGTCGAGCTCGCCGATCACCCGGGCCACCCGCTCAGGGCTTGTTTTCCCATCGCGCCCGACACAGGCATGGACATTATAGGTAGCCACGGCGAGCAGACTACGACGCTCGTCGCTGCCAGTTGGCTGATTGCGTTTTTCTGCTGTCAACAGCTAAACATGCCCAAGATCCACATCGATAGTGATGTCACCAGGGGGCCAAAAAGGTAACGGGACGAGGATGAAGGGGGCATGCCGGATGGAACAAATATTACTGCACCTTTGTAAATGCCTCAGCATTCGCCATTCGGCGGTAACGGCGCATTCCGGAACAGAGCCTGACTGTGTGATATCGTAACCAATATTGGCACTTTCCAGTAATTCTTGTAATTGATTACATTTATGCGTCGGCAACTGAAAATCCTTCTCGGACGAGGAATATCTCCGGGCGTGGCCAGCGGCCGGGCATTCCTATGCCGTGATGTTTTGTACGAGGATGTCGAGCCCTACAATATCGCGCGCAACACCTCCGGGGACGAGTATGCGCGAGTCGAACAGGCTCGTGAGCAGGTTCTCCAGGAGCTCGATGACACGGCCAAGCGTGTCGAGTCGGATCTTGATGAGGAGCGAGCCGATATTTTCCGAGCGCAAGCGCAAATTCTGCGCTCTCCGGAGCTCATGGAGGAAATCAGGGAGAATCTTGAGCGCGATCTTACCAGCGCTGGGCGCACCGTAAGGCATGTATTGGCCCGCTTCCAAAGCCACTTCGAACAGGCCGACGACCCGATCTTTCGAAGCCGGGTGGACGATATAGCGGATATCACCCGCCGGCTCTTACGTGTCCTCTCGGGCAGCCCTTGGCACAGCCTTGCGGATTTGCCCCCCGAAACCGTGGTGGTTGCTGCTCGGTTGCTCCCTTCCGATACCATAACCCTCTCCCGACGGTCGACGGTGGGGGTGGTGGTGGAGCGTGGCGGGCCGCTGTCGCACACGGCACTGCTCACCCGGGCAATGGGGATACCCGCGGTCGCCGAGATCCCCGACTTACTCAAGCGGGTACCCCCAGGAGCGCTCCTGCTCATCGACGGCCTCGCCGGCAAGGTAGTCTTTGATCCGGACAAGGTGGAGCTGACAGCATTCGAGAAACGCCGGCACCAATACCAGCTGTCGGTCTCGGAGATGCACCGTCGCCGCTATGAGCCGGCGCAAACCCGGGATGGATTGATAGTGCAGGTCTTGGCCAATATCGCAACTCAAGAGGATGCGATCGTGGCCGCCGATAGCGGCGCCGAAGGCGTTGGGCTGTGTCGCATCGAGGGCCTATATTTGTCGCGTCAGATGCCGCCCACCGAGGAGGAGCTGACCCGAAACCTCTGGGATGTTCTCGGCCCGGTCCGGCATCAGCCTGTGACGGTGCGGTTGCTCGACGTGGGTGGCGACAAAAGACCCGTGTTTCTCGATCTTCCGGCGCAGCCGGATGCTTTCCTTAGCCGACGGGGGGTGCGTTTGTTGCTGGACTATCCCGATCTTCTGGCCACCCAGTTGCGCGTACTCTTGCGCCTGTCCCAGGAGCTAGAGCTTCGTATCTCGATACCGATGGTGACACTGTTGGAGGAATTCCAACAGGTGCGTCAAGCGCTGCACACCACCGCCAAAGCGCTCGGCATCCGCGCCATGCCGCCCTTGGGTGTCATGATCGAAACCCCGGCGGCCGCACTTTGTGCCGCGGAGTTTGCACGCGCGGCAGATTTCGTAAGCCTCGGTACGAATGATTTGACGCAATACACCCTGGTGGCCGGCCGCGAAGAAGCCTCAGTGAGAGATTGTGATTCCGAGGACCATCCGGCCGTGCAGCGACTCATCGCAAGGGTGGTGCGAGCCGCGAAGCGCAGTAGTAAGCCGCCTATCCTGTGCGGCGAGCTCGCTCACCGCACCAACCGTTTGCCGTGGCTGCTGCAGATCGGTATCCGCACACTAAGCGTCGCACCGTCGCTGGTGCCCTCGGTTAAGGCATCCCTCCGATCCATTGATCTTTCCTCCTATCGCCGCTCGCACAGATGAATCTGGTAAGTTGACACCTACGGGCGCTACGGAATTCGGAAACAGCCTGCGCGCCGATAGCCAAATCGATCGGCGGGCGCGCGCCAATTTTCAAGGCGCTTCACGATTCGATTTGCCGGTAGAAGACCCGGTAGAAGACGATGCCTGGCTTGCGCTCGCCCGATGCGGAAGCCAGCGCCGTAACGCCCAGGCGCCGAACGCCATGAGCAGCACCACAATAGCCAGGATGGCGAAGCTCAATAGTTCCGGTTTCTGAACGGCAGCGACGATTCGATCCGAAAACACGGTAAGCGCCAGCACTCCTGGCGTGATTCCCACCAATGAACCGATGGCAAAATCGCGCAAGCGGATATGCGATGCACCCGCCACCAGGTTGACGACGGTGAACGGCGCTACCGGGACCAAGCGAATCAGTACCACGGTGAGCAATCCGCGTCGGCCAAGGATCTGGCTCACCCGGTGGATCCGCGAACCTGCCCAACGACGCAATGTCTGTCGGCCCAGGTGTTCTCCGATGAAATAGGTCACGATGGCGCTTAGCTCGGCGCCTGCCATCGCGTAGACGAATCCATAGAAGGGACCAAAGATTGCCCCGGCGGCGACGATGAGGAGGGTAATGGGAACAGCGGCCAGGCTGGCCACCACGAAAGTGCTCAACACGATAACGGGCACTGCCCAGCTTCCCCGCAAGTTGGCGAGTTGCTCTGCCCACATGCCGATGTCCAGCCATTCGCCGAGAGGCGTCCAGCGCCATGCCGCTGCCAAGGCAAGTAACATGAGCAGCGCGGCGGCGCTTACCACCAGACGATGACTGGCCAGTTTGCGGTGCTCCTTGGGAACGATATGATTCCCGATCTTTTCGACGTCGATAGGACGTTCCGGATCGATGAGGGTGCCATCGGGTACTTGCTCGTCTACATCGGCCGGAACCTCGCCATTGAGGGGCTCAAGGGTGCGTTCACCGCCGCGCAAGGCATCCACGGCGCGGATCAATGAGCCTTCGCGAAGCAGCCTTTGTCGAACCTGTTCCGGTGCGACGCCCAAGTGTTCACCGAGCAGGCGATCGCGAAGCAGCGCAATGGCGGCCGCAATGCGCGCCTCCCCCGTAGCCGCAATAGTGAGGTCACATTCAGTGTCTAATCCCATGGAGCGGTTGCTCAGGTTCGAGGAGCCGATACGCACCAGGGCGTCATCAACGATCAGCACTTTGCTGTGCACCATAATGTGGTGTCTGCCGAGGTCTGCTCTGTGAGGATAATAAACGCGTAGTTTATGAAAGTAATCGGTGGACCGAAGACGCTTGAGCAGGCGGGCCCGTAGCACGTCCATGGTGGTTTGCTCCAGCCATCCGCCGGTCTTTAAGGGCAATATCAAAACCACCTCCGGCCCTTCGGCTTCTGCGAGCCGTTTGGCCAGTGCTTCACCAATGGCCCGAGAGGTGAGGTACTGATTTTCGAAGAATATCCACCGCCGAGCCGCGGCAATGGCGTGTCTGTAGAGCCGCTCAACCTCGCGCACCTCAGCTTGTTCCTCGTACGCCGGTTGCGTGCGCGCAATGGCGATGGGGACATCTGCTAAATCCGGGGTCACAAAATTAGGCCAGAGGTTCCCGCCCAAATTGCCAGGCGAGGCCGGCAGCTGCTCGCCGGTCGCACGTCGCCAGCGCTCGCGCGCCAGCTCGCCAAGAGCTCTGGCGGCGCTCCCCTCGACCATCATTTGCACATCGTGGTAGGGGGGGTAGGGGGTGCCGTCCGGATCCACACGCCGCGGGTCTTCAGGCCGGTGCTCGGAGGTATCCCAGCGCCATTTGCTAAGATCCATGCCGCCGGAGAACGCGACACGATCGTCGACCACGACCACCTTTTGGTGATGCGAGGCTTCTAGCGGTAAGTGATTATCAAGGCGAAAACGCAAGCGGGGATGGGTGCGCCAGCCAAGCTTCAAATGCGGCAGCCACTCACGCTCGAAGGCATAAATGAAGGCATAATCCCAATTCAGGATATAGACATTGAGAGCGGGTTTTTGCTGCACGAGCGCGTCGAGGAACTCCGCGAGGCACTCCGGCAGGTTGTCATGCCAGCCATTGCGAACCAGCCGCACCCGGGTGTCCACATCCCAGCCAAGGATGAACACGGCATATTGTGCCTGCTTGACTACCTCGCGAAAGGCTTTGAAATAACACTCACCGTCGATGAGAAATGCCGCGCGATCAGCGTGCTCAACGCGCCAACAGTTCCTCCCAGGTTCAAAACGGAAATGATCGAGCATATAAGTCGTGGCTCGGCGAAGGGAGGTGTTGCTGCTGGCTGCTATGTCCGGTGTGGCGGACGTGAATGCCATCACGCTTTCGTTATCGCGCATGAGTCAGGACGAGCCGGCGGTTCGCGTCGCAGTGCCATTAGGGATTGCTGCTAGCCTAGGGCTCGGCGCCGTGTGGTGGACGATGTGGTCAGATTGGGCGCCGCTCAGTCTCGTGGGCCAAACACCAGCCACAGAATAAAGCCGAGCAACGGCAGCAGCAAGATCAGCACGATCCAAACCACCTTTGCGCCGGTTCCGGCGTGGCTTTGCACCGTGCGAACGATCGCCCAAATGTCAAGTACCAGGAGGATGAATCCGAACAAGCCCCCAACCTGAATATCCATGTTGTTCTCCGACAGCGTGTTGGTGTATCTGACGCATTTTGATGCAGTTCAGAGGACGTTGTAAAATCTGTTCCGCTTGCGGTAGCCGTGTGGCGTGTCCGAATCAACGTGGTTTGGGTTGAGTCGCCTTATCCGCTCTCTGCTCCGCTTCGACAATTTTTTGTTGCTCGACTACCGCTTTCCTGTGTTCAAGCTCACCGCTTAGCGAGGCCCGGCGCTCATCCAGTGCCTCCAAAGCAGATGCCTGTCCGTAGACGAGCAGGGTATCCTCGGGTAATACCAGGGTGGTACCTTTGGGGACACCGAGATAGGTGCTGTCGGCCCGTGTGATTCCCAGCACCACGATTCCTTCCTCCCGAAGCCGTGACTCCAACAAGGATTTGTTGGCAAGCCAGTCATGGTCCTCAACGTACAGCTCTGCGATGCGGTACTCACCGGCTAAGTGCAAGACGCTCGCGAAGTCTCGCACTTCCAAGCGCGTGTAACGCTTGAGCGCCCGGTCGATGAGATGCGAAAGCCGTTTGTCTACCCATTGACTGGAGGCGATTGCCCAGAGCGCCACCAGGCCTGCTACCAGCAACACCACCTTTAACATCAGTAAGCTCCGATCGCCCGGCGTGACAAAGGAAAGCATCAACGATGACACCGCTGAGACGATACCCACATTGCCAAGCAACATCAGGAGCAAGACAATACGGCGGCGAACCGGATGTTTGACGACGCGTTCCGATTCACTGGTCGTGAATCCAGCGCCCGTGAAGGCAGAACGAGCCTGGAATCGTGCTATTTGCTGAGACAAGCCAGTGTGCACCAAAGCAATCGCCGCGATGCGTGTGATGATGATGGACACCGCAACGATCACCAGCAGGGATACTATAGCCAACACGGCTGCAGCTCCTTTAGCGAGCTTCAGTCGGGCTTGTCAGCAAGCGCAAGAAGGTACGCATTGGCGTAATCGAGCCCACATGCTTAGAGTCCCCATCAGAACAGTTTCTCCAGCCCCTTCTCGGCGCTGATCTAATTGGTTTTGTCAAAGCCATAAAAAGCGTTGTTGAGGTATTGAGCCACAGCGTCGATCTGCGAAGCGTTCCAATCTACCTTCGCGGCCTTCTCGGCGCAGCGTTGCACTTGACGTTCAAGCGCCGTCAGAGAATCTATCTTGCGATCGGGGCGGGTATAGACCTCCGTACCATGACAGGAGGTGCACGCTCGATCATGCAGTGCCTTGCCGCTAGCGCCATCCTCAGCCCCTGCCGAACCGGCGATCAGCAGCAGGAGACAGCCCGCCAATAGCGTCATGAGCATGGCGCCCAATTGCAATTCTCTTGCGTCGCGATTACGACCGTCGCGATTCCGCAACCGCAAGCGATCGCGGTATTGCTCGACATTGACATTTCTTGCGGCGCCCGGTACACGTTGCAGTGCTGGCTGTGTCCAAAACTCGCCATCATGTTCGTGGTCCACGATGACATCAGAGGATATTTTCTGTGATTGCATGGTCGGCCTCGCTTAAGTTCTACCCTCGTACCTGCGTAAGTGGTGCGGGTGGTGGTGAGCTGGTCTCGTCAACTCCCGTGTTTACTCCTGCAGCCTAGCGGGCGCATGTCGAGCTGAAAAGCAGGGTTTACCCCAACATCCCACGCTAGTCTCTTTGGAGTTATTGTTCAGCAGATGGCCGCGCTTACATCGAAGAGACTGATTTAACGCGTTGCTCCTCAAGAGTGCGCACGACGGTTCCAGGATAGCGCAGCCGCACCGATGCGCAAGCATTTGACAGGCGCCTTGGCACTGCCCGACTTGTGGTATTTGAAGCCAAAGGCACTATCCGTTTTTAGTCCAGTATGGCCGCTGCCAGCTGCAGAAGGATTGCAACATGTGGCGCGATGAACGCCAGCTTAAGATCAATGACCTGCTCGTGGCTTGCCAGGCATCGGTGGACGACTATGAGCAAGCGGCACAGCTGGTCGAATCGCCGAGCCTGGCCGAGTGGCTGAGAGCGGTAGCACGCTACCGCGAGCATCTGATACCGTTGCTCGAAGAGCAGGTGCGAGAGCTCAATGATCTGCCCCGAGTGCCGGATCCGGAGGTGCAGCTCTGGGAACAAGCGTTAACTCGTTTCAAGGCGGCTTTGCCAACGGGAGGCCGCCAACAGGTCCTTGATGAGCGGTTCCAAGACGATCAAGAAATGCTGGCGCTGGCACAATCCGCAAGAAAAGAAGCACTGCCGAAAGCCTCCCTCAGCGTTCTTGACGAGCTTATCACGCACTTGGACAGTACCTTAGGGGCACTTGCGAAGGCGTAGACTGGGCAAGACCAAACAGCGCCGAAACGTTCCCGCGAGAGTGCTATGTAGGGAGCGCGCTCACGCGGTTACGCTCGTTCCTCTCAGCCCGGCTTTCCAGCCGGGATGAAAGTGCCCCGATGGCAAAGCGGTTTCGGCCACCCGCAAAGTGAAATGCTACGGCCTTCTAAGGGAATGTCCCACTAGGAACAGCGAGAATGCATCACTCAGAATTGCCGGCAATCTTAATAATGTTCTATCTAGGAGCAAAAGCGTATGCTCAATAGTGACAAGGCACAACATAAACCAGAAACATGAGGGTGCACTTGCGGGCAACGCTCGAAATGCTCTCGATGTTCGGTTAGAGGACCACCCATGTTGCTTTCCATCTCGGAACTCGCGCTGGCCCGTGAGACCGTGCAAAGTTTACTGGATGAGCTCCACTTAACAGCCTATCAGTTTGACGTGGAGCCTCGGGCAGACGGCTGGACCATCCTCGTCGAGTGCCAAGCCGGCGACGCCTGGCAAGTGACTCAGATGAACGCATCCAAAGCGATGCTTGCCAACGCCCAGGCGGATTCCAATACCCGGCAAGCGCTTTTGGCTGAGCTCACGAAAACCATTGCCGACTGCAGCCGACTGCGCTGAGAATTCTGCAGAAGCTGTTTGACTGAAACGGGGTTCGCGACAAAGGATAAGGGGCGCTGGATTTGGCTCGGCGTATCTAATAACGATGCGCGGTGTTGGTCACGATATATCTTGATTGATTGGGCATCGACGGTCAGAGGAGATGAAGATGAGCAAATGTCGCTTTATGTTGGTATTGGCGTTGACAGCGATGATCGGCGTACCGGTGCACGCCCAGCAGGGTGGTATCGAGAATCTGCGTCAAACCAGCAAGGCGTTTTCCGCTATCGCCCGCCAGGTATCACCGTCAGTGGTTTTCATCCAGGCGGAAAGTACCCGTGAGGGCGCTGTGGTGAGGCCGTCCCCGTCGCCCTTCGGTGAGGAGTGGCCATTCGGCGAAGATCTGTTCAAGCGTTTCTTTGGCGATGAATTTCCAGGTATTCCGCGCCGTGAGACACCGCAAGGCCAGCGTCACGCGGTTAGCCAAGGCTCGGGGTTTGTCTTCGCCATGGAGGGCCGTTCATTACCCGATAAGACCTATATTTTGACCAACAATCACGTCGTGGAAGGCGCTGACAAGATCCGCGTTCAGTTCAATGACGGTCGTGAGCTCAATGCCAAAGTCAAGGGCACCGATCCGAAATCGGATATCGCCGTGATCGAGATCGATACCGGCGGGCTGCCCGCCTTGCCGTTGGGCGATTCGTCCACACTCGAGGTCGGTGAATGGGTGGTGGCCTTTGGCAATCCTTTCGGCCTGAGTGATACTCTGACGGTGGGCGTGGTGAGCGCTAAAGGGCGCACTACCCTCGGCATCAGTGACTATGAGGATTTCATCCAGACCGACGCCGCTATCAATCCGGGCAACTCCGGAGGTCCTCTGGTCAATCTGTCGGGAAAAGTGGTCGGCATCAATACGGCAATTTTCAGCCGCAGTGGCGGCTATATGGGCGTTGGTTTCGCCATCCCCGTCAATCTGGCCAAGGGAGTCGCCAATCAGTTGATTGAACGCGGCGAGGTCACGCGCGGCTATCTCGGTATCGTCATTCAGCCGTTGACATCCGATCTGGCGCAATCCTTTGGCATCGAGGACCAACAAGGGATCCTCATTGCCCAAGTCACCGAGGATTCACCTGCTGCCAAAGCCGGTCTAAAGGTCGGTGACATCGTCGTCGGTTACCAAGGCAAGCCGGTCACCGAGGTTGGCAATTTTCGCAACCGGGTTGCGCTCACCCCGCCCGATAGCCAGGAGCAGCTTACCATTGTTCGTGCTGGGCAGCGCCGCGATGTTACCGTTAGGATTGGCAAGCTCAGTGAGGAGAAAGTCGTTGCCCAGGGGTCAGCCCAGGGCGAGGGGAAACTGGGGCTGACCGTGCAGACGCTGACGCCCGAATTGGCTCGGCAATTCGACGCCAAACCGGGCGAAGGGGTCGTAGTGACCGATGTGGCGGCAGGGTCCATTGCGGCCATGGCTGGAATCCGCCGCGGTGCGGTCATTCTCGAGGTGGATCGCAAAGCCGTGAATTCTGCTGCCGAGTTCAAGCAGGCCCTTGACAAGAGCGCGGGCGACAAGAAGGTATTGCTCCTCATCAGTGAGAATGAGATGTCCCGCTATGTGGTATTGAGCTGGGGCTAAAACCTGAAAGCTTGTGAATAAACCGACGGCGCCTCCCGATAGCGCGGCGGTGGGGGGTGCTCGCGGGATTTTTAAGACCGCTTCTTAAGGATAAACCCTCATTTTCCGGAGCGGACAAAAGATCAATCATAAATGACCTTGTTCAACAGATCGCATAATAGAGGAATAGGAGTTGTTGCCATGACTGATGAGCAGGTGCCCGTACGTAAAGAGGAAGGAGAGAAGGTTGAGCGTCCCATTCGCTCGCGCGGTTTGATTCCCTTTGAGGATATCGAACGCATGTTTGATGACTTCATCTCCCGGAAATGGCTGCGGCCTTTTTCTTGGGATCTTCCTTCATGGAGCCGTTTCCCGCCGTTCGAGGGGCAGCACCCGAAGGTCGATGTCATTGATGGGGATGATGAGATCGTCGTACACGCCGAGCTGCCGGGCGTGCGCAAAGAGGATATCGATGTTTCTCTCACCGAGAATACCCTCACCATCAAAGCCAGCGTCAAGCACGAGGAAAAAGAGGAGAAGGGGGAATATTACCGTCGAGAGCGTACCACAGGAGCGTTCTCTCGCACGTTGACCCTTCCGCCGGGTAGCGTTGACGAATCCAAAGCGAGGGCAAGCTTCAAAGAAGGCCTGCTGGAACTTGCTTTTCCCAAGCGAGAGGCTTCCAAGCGCCAGCGCATAAAGGTCGAATGACCTTCCCGCGGAAGATCCTACTGAGCCTTTGGTGAGACAGAGCGACACCGCTATTCGCCCCTGGGGCCGGCCCCAGGGGCTCAAAATGGCTGGCAACCACTTTGAGCCACCAGCGACCGCCTTGCGCTGTCGGCACCCAGGGGTATTCGGAATGGTTTCATACCATGGGTGAATAGAAGGTAGAGCCGCATCGGGCACGGGTCGGAGCAATAGCAAATGTGGATAAAGGGACAAGGGTTATTCGTCTGCCTGCTTGCGACGCTGCTTTATGCCTGCGGCACCACGCCGCTGGGCCGCAGTCAGCTCACGTTGTTGCCCGAGGACCAGGTGGCAGAGATGGGGGCAGAAGCCTTCAATAGCATCAAGAAGCAGACCCCCGCCTCCCAGGACCCTGAGGTGAATGCCTATGTTCAATGCGTCGCAGATGCTATTACGCAGACGGTAGCAGGCGTAAAGGGGGCACCGGAACAATGGGAGGTCGAGGTATTCCGAGATGACGCTGTCAATGCCTTTGCGCTTCCAGGCGGCAGAATCGGTGTCTACACGGGCCTCTTAAAGGTGGCCGAAACCCCCTCGCAACTGGCGACGGTGCTGGGGCATGAAGTGGCCCATGTGATTGCCGATCATGGAAATGAGCGAATTTCGCAGCAATTCGCCGTCTCGCAAGGGCTAGCTTTGGTCGAGGCGCTGGCCGGCCAGCCGACGGCGACACAGCAGACCCTCATGGGTCTCCTCGGCGTGGGTGCGCAAGTGGGTGTGCTCTTACCTTACAGTCGAGTTCAAGAAACCGAAGCGGATAAGCTCGGGCTGGATTACATGGCGCGAGCTGGGTTCGATCCGCGCCAGAGCGTGGATCTCTGGCAAAATATGGCTAAGGCGAGCGGAGAGCAGCCGCCAGAGTTCTTATCGACGCATCCCTCCCATGAGAGCCGCATCAACGACCTACAGGCAAGGATGGCGGAGGCGCTGCAACGCTATCAGGAAGCCCAGCGGCAGGGCAAGAACCCCCAGTGCAAACGCCCTTGAGCGTGTGCTGTGCTAGCTTCTGAGAGAAAAGCATTCATACCAGGCCCAATAGCTTGAAACCGCTGTCGAAGTTCATTTTCTTCAGTACCTGCTTTGCTTGTTCGATTTCTCGCTGTTCCACGGCACTGATGTTCAACACATATTCGTTGCGATCGGTGACCACCCGCACGACATCCTTTTCCACAGAAAACGTTCTGAGCAAATCGGGCTGAACCTCCAGCTCCGCCCCATACAAGACATTGACGCCTCTCTCCGAGGGGTCCAGCAGTAGCTCATATTTTGGCGTTCGCAGAAGAATTAAGCTTTGTATGTCATCTTTTGTAGGAATGGCAAACGATACAATCAAATCGTCGCCATCTTCTGCTGTCATGAAGGTTACCGCGTTCATTTACTTCAGAGATCGAGCTTATAAGCTGAAGGACAGTTCAGACGTTAACTCGTGGTCAATGCCTCGAATCCCGCAACCACATCGAGCAATTCGGCGGTGATGGTATTTTGGCGGATACGGCGATATTGAGTAAGCACTTCTTCCATGCGTTCATCCAGATTTTTCTCGGCGGCCTGCAGGGCGGCTAGACGGCTGCTATGCTTACTGGCTTGCGTTCCCGCCGGCGGCCCACTACCACCAGGGCAATTTGCCCCACCAGCAGGGGTATGAGGCTGCCCACCACCACCACCATCCATTCTTCTGGCTGCAATAGCTGCGTCTTGAGGAGTGAGGCAAGGAACGGCACGTACACCGCCGCCAGTAGCAGACCGGCGCAGATCACCACAGCACCCCATACAAACGGGTTTTGCACGATGCTGTTACGGAAAATCCCAGTGCTGCTCGAGCGCATGTTGAAGGCATGCCACAGGCGTGCGAGGCCATAGGTGAGAAATGAGATGGTGACCGCCGTTTCTTTGTCGACGTTCATCACCATCAAGGCATAGGCGAAGGCGCCCAGCATCGAGGCGGCAATCAGCGCGCCGAAGCCGCCAATGGACCACCAGTATTCGCGCGTGAGCAGGGGTTCCTGCGGATCGCGCGGGGGGTGGCGCATCACCTCTGGATCGCTTTTACTGACGCCGATGGCCAGTGCGGGGAAAATATCCAGTAACAGATTGAGGAACAGAATCTGTAATGGCAACAGCGGCAGCGGCGCATTGACCAGAGCGGCGGCGGATACAGCGATGATCTGACCGAGATTGCCGGACAACAAAAAGACGATGAAGCGGCGGATGTTATCAAAGATCGCGCGTCCCTGTTCGACCGCCATGACAATGGTTTCAAAAGCATCATCTTTCAGGACGATATCGCTGGTCTCGCGGGCCACCTCGGTGCCGCGCCGGCCCATGGCAATGCCGATATCCGCTTTTTTCAAGGCCGGCGCGTCGTTGACGCCGTCCCCGGTCATGGCGACAACTTCACCTTCGTCCTGATAGACCTTGACCAGGTTGAGCTTTTGTTCCGGCGACACCCGAGCAAATACCGATGTCTTCCAGATGTCTTCTCGGCGAGCCTCATCGGCCTGATCGACGTCTCCCAGATCGTGGCCGCGCAGCACACGCGGTTTCTCCTCATCGACAATACCGATGGCATGGGCGATATTTCCGGCCGTGGCGGGCTGATCCCCGGTGACCATGACCACGCGCATACCGGCACTGCGACAAGCGGCAATGGCGTCTTTGACTGTCTCCCGGGGCGGATCGTAAAGACCCACGAGGCCGAGCAGGGTGAGATCCTCGTAAGGCTTGCTTGAAACGTCATCGACGTGGCGTTCGGCCACCGCCAGCACCCGCAAGCCGTCGAGCGCCATGGCTTGATTGCGTTCCAGCCAATGTTCTCGTCCAGCGTCATCTAGCCCGCGGCTTTCCTTACCGTCTTTCGATTGCACCCGTGAACACACCCGGATAACGGCTTCCGGCGCTCCTTTCACCGTGACTAGATAGCCGCCATCCGAACGATGATAGGTCGCCATCATATTGGTTTTGGCGTCGAAGGCCTCTTCGCGCTCCTCCGGGAGTTCCTCTAAGAGTTGCTCACGGTGCAGGTCAGCCCAAGCCCCACCCTCCAGGAGCGCCACTTCCGTGGGATCACCGCTGCCTCGTTCATCGTTGTCAGCCTCGAGTTTCGCATTGGTGCACAACACGCCGACGCGAAGAGCGTTGCTGAGTGCTCTGTGGTCTTCGGGATTGACGGCTTGATCCTGTTCGCGGAACTCGGCATCGCTGTCCCCACGAATCACCTCGATCTCCGCACCGGACAGTGCAATACGCCTCAGGACCATACGGTTTTCCGTCAGCGTTCCGGTCTTGTCGGAGCAAACGACTGTCGTTGCGCCTAGCGTTTCCACAGCGGAAAGCTGCTTTACCAAAGCATTGCGACGGGCCATGCGCCACATACCCTGTCCCAAGGCTACCGTAGACACGATGGGCAGCCCCTCGGGAACGGCGGCGATGGCAAGCACGATGGCTGTCTGCACCATCAGGAACAGGTCCTTCCCGGCGGCGATACCGCTGGCGGCAATGACAACGCCAATGATGATAACGAGGTAGATGAGCCGCTGGCCGAGCTTCTCCAAGCGTCGCTCCAGTGGCGTGACGGATTCCTCGGCTTCTTCGACGAGCTTCGAAATGCGCCCGATCTCGGTGTCCATCCCGGTCGCCACGACGATGCCCTCGGCAGCGCCCCGGGTCACTGCGGTGCCGCTGAAGGCCATGTTGCTGCGTTCGGCGAGCGGCGGCTCCTCCTCTTGGATCGGCTCGGGGGATTTGGCGACCGGGACCGATTCACCGGTCAGCGCCGATTCATTGCACTGCAGGTTCTCGATCTCGATGAGACGTATATCCGCGGCCACCATTTCGCCTTCGGTGAGAATGACGATGTCGCCTGGCACGAGGTCGGTGGCGTCGACTTCTTGTTTTTCACCGTTGCGGCGCACGACGGCAGTGCTCTGACCCATTTTCCGCAGCGCTTCCATGGAGCGCAGCGCCTGGTACTCGGTGAAAAAGCCGATGGCGGCATTGATCACCAGCGCAGCGGCAATGGCGATGCCCTCAATGATTTGACCAAAGGCCGCCGCCGTCAGCGCGGCAATCAGCAGGAGGATGACCACGGGGCTTTTGAACTGATCAACAAAGATCGTCCAGGCGCCTTTTTGTTTTGTTTCGCGCAACTGGTTTCGGCCGTACTTCTGATGGCGCTGCTCAACTTCTCTGGTGTCGAGACCGGTGGCAGGTTGAACACCAAGCTCTGTTAGAACCTCATCCGTTGAGCGCGCATAGGCATTCATCATATCGATTCCGTGTTGAAACCAGTTGCAAAAGTATACATTGTGGCCCCGCGGGTATTATTGATTCAGTATTGGCGCTGAGGGCGCCGTATACTTACGTCCCAGATGAAGCGCTGGAGAGTATATCAGAGGCTGTCTTATAAACTGTTGCGAGTCGCCGCACAACGCAGCTCAGGCAAGCACAGCAGGTTTTAGAACAGCCCTCTTAGGCGGTTGCGCGTAACGTACCGATCAAGGGAAAAGGGGCCGCGCCAACAGGCAATGGCAAGCGGAACAGGCGGTAAAGTCTATTTTAGGGATCCCTGACCACCTCGTGCCCAAGCGCTTCATAAAGACGTTCTGCATCCTCACGCCGGCACAACGCTGTGCCCGGTGTGAGCAGCGCTGCCGTTCCCGCGGCGAGGGCGAAGCGAAAGGCGGTTTCTCGACTGGCGCCTTGGGCGAGGCGCAGCACCAAGCCTGCCACGAAACTGTCTCCCGCACCCACCGAACTGCAGGCTTCTACCTTGGGTGCCGGCAGCCGCAGCGCCCCCTCGCGCCAGACAAACAACGCACCGTGCTCTGCTAAAGTCAGAGCCACGACCTCGGTGCGGCCCTCGTCAATGAGACTTCGCGCTGCCGCCTCGCGTGCCTCATCGGTATCGAGTGAAGCGCCGGTGGCGCTTTGCAGCTCGCGAAGGTTCGGCTTGACGAGGAATACCCCTTCAGCCAATCCGGCGTTCAATGCCGCCCCCGAGGTATCAAGCACCACCTTTGTGTGGGCGTGCTTAACCCGCTGGATGAGCAATTTGTAGAAGTTTTCCGGAACGCCAGCGGGCAGGCTTCCGCTGAGCACAACATAAGCGGCATCGAGCGCCGCCACCGTGTCGATCAAAGCGCGCCACTCGGCCTCGCGCAACGTTGGGCCGGGCATGACGAAGCGGTATTCGATGCCGCACAGCTGCTCGTAAACCGTGAAGTTCTCCCGCGTCTGCTCGTCGATGGGAATGGCTTTGTGAGTAACGCCGGTACTCCTGAGCAGCGCCTCGAGATGCCGACCGATGGCTCCGCCTGCGGTATACACCGCGTGTGCTTCACCCCCGAGCATATGAATCGCGCGGGCGACGTTGATGCCGCCGCCGCCGGCATCGCGTCTCACGTTGTGGATGCGGAGCTTCTTGTGCGGCTCCAGCCGTTCCACTGTGGCCGAGACGTCGAGGGATGGATTGACGGTGACGGTGACAATTTGTTCCACTGCGCTACCTCGCACTCCTGAGAAGTTGTTTCAAAAACCACTGCGCTTGCTATAACGCGGCGGCTTGCGACATGTTTACAACGGCTTTTAAGGGGATCCCGCTTTCTAAGAAATTTTCCACAAGAAGGTAGGGCTTTCGCCAGGCAATGCCTATGCGGTTTAATCTCTTCTAGAAAATTCGCAAGTATTTTAATACTAAAATAACAGCGTTATCACTATGCCATTGAAATAGAGTTAATTTAAGATTGTTAGTACATGCGTGATATCGCCATGTCGATTCACAATTTGCGGTCCCAATCTAACGCATTGTAGTGATAGACTCGACACCTCTGGCGCATTGTAGTGATAGACTCGACACCTCTGGCACGTGCATTTAGCTTAAATCGCAAGAGGAGAATACAGAAAATGAAAGAACCACAATGCAAAGCTTGGTTGTTCATCGCAGCGCTGCTCGGCGCTATCTTTACTTCGTCGGTTGCCGCTCAGGACGGAACCAGCAGAATATTGGCGCCGTGGGAAAGCGAAGGGCAGCTTTTTCAGATCTCACCTAACCAACTCCTGATTCAAGGTTCAGCCAATGGCATCATGTACCTCGAAGGCGAAGATGAGACGGGGCAGTTGGACGGGGCGCCGTTCATTTGTCCTACCCGCAATCTAATCGATCTCGAAAAGAAAACCTCAGAGGTTTCGGGCCACTGCATCGTAAGTCCGGGAGCAGGCGACGGCGTAGTATTCGCTGAGTTTACCTGCGAGGGTCAGCTCGGGACCTGCGAAGGTAAGCTCAAAATCACCGGCGGTACCGACCAATACGAGGATGCCAGCGGTTCCGGCAAGATGATCGTACGCACCGCCGTGGTTGACCTGCTGGCCGATCCGGCTACGGCCACCGTGATCCGGGATGCGCAAGGGCTTGCTATCTGGCCGGAGCTAAAGTACAAGCTGCCGACAAAGAAAACACAGCCGCAAGAAAAAACAGAAGAAAAGCAATAGCTACCAGGAGCGCTGCCCTCGCGCCACAACCGTGGCGCGGCGGCCATGATTGCAGCCCAATCCACCTTTAAAAGCTGCCTCAAAATCTGCTGCGTTCCTCATGGCGCAGCAGATTCTAAAACATCTTCTAAGGGAATGTCCCAATTCTTTCGCTGCCATCTGTAATGCAGACTCCCTCTCCGCGCGTGTGCTTGACTCGAGTGGGCGTTCTTGCGGAATTCGCAGCGACTAAGAAATTAAAAATAAGCACAAGATCCTTAATTGATGAAATGATGAGCAAGGAACCCTGCATTTTTGCCCTGCAAGCCAGCCGCGAGTTCGGCGAGCGCGTGGCCAAGCGCTTGGGGTTATCACTGAGTCTCCACGAAGAAAGGGATTTTGAAGACGGTGAGCACAAGACTCGACCGCTTGTCAACGTGCGCGAACGGGATGTTTTTGTCATCCATTCGCTGTATAGCGATCGATCTGCCACGGTCAACGATAAGCTCTGCCGCTTGTTGTTTTTCATCGGTGCGCTGCGGGATGCCTCAGCAGCACGAATTACGGCGGTTATTCCTTATTTGTGCTATGCGCGCAAGGAGCGTAAGACCCAGTCGCGAGATCCGGTAACGACACGTTACCTCGCGAGCATGCTGGAGGCGGTGGGCACCGAGCGCGTATTGACGTTGGAGGTGCACAATGTCGCCGCCTTCCAGAATGCCTTTCGGTGCCGCACCGATCATCTCGAGGCTAAAAAGCTTTTTGCCAACTACTTCGCCGCGAGCCTGGAAGAGCAGGAGATGATCGTGGTGTCACCGGACATCGGTGGCGTGAAACGAGCAGAGCAGTTTCGGACAATGCTCAGCCAGCGCGCGCGGCGGGACATACCGATGGCATTTATGGAGAAGCATCGCCGTGGGGGTGTCGTCAGTGGCGAGGCCGTGGTGGGGGAAGTGCCGGGGAAGGTCGCCATCATCATCGATGATCTCGTCAGCACCGGAACGACGCTGCGGCGCACTGCCGAGGCATGCTTGCATCTCGGGGCGACCAAGGTTATCGCGGCGGCATCCCACGGCGTGTTTACGCAACAGGCGAATGACACGCTCAGGAGCGAGGCGCTGGAGCAAGTGATCGTGACCGACACCATTCCACCCTTTCGTTTGCAACCCAATCTCGTGCGCGACAAGCTGGTGGTATTGCAAGCCGCCCCCCTATTTGCCGACGCCATCCAAAGGATTCACGACGGCGGCTCCATCGTAGATCTGCTGGAGTTGTCGTGAGCAAAAATTGTCTCGTCGTGATGCCTCGCGCGACACGTTTTTCATCATCAGCACCGCCAGAGAGAAAAATCATGAAAGTCGTTGTTTTCAAGACGACGCCAAGGCAGTTACCTGAGTGATTGACCTGAATCATTGGAGTGTCAAGGCGTCAAGGTGCACAAACACCGTTCTAGTCCTGCTATGGCGTTAACAGAAGCGTTACGAGGAGGTAAGTACATGACATGCAGATCCAACATCGCTTGGGTAGGGCCTTTCCTTGGGATGAGTCTCCTGCCGGTACCGGCAGTGTGGAGCGATACGGAGCCCGCCAGCCGTCCACCCGGCAAGGAAGAAACGACCAAAACGGAGGTTCTGGAGGCGGGCGCCGCCGTCTTGCAGACCGATGCGCCCCTTGACCCGATGAATGTCTATCTCGTCGGTTTTCACCCCATGAAAGCCGATCCCAGCCACCAGATGGAGGCCCATCATTTCTGCAGTCAGGTGAATGAGGATTTTGCGCAGTGTGCGCTATTTGATGGAAATACGCGCACTGCGAACCTCAACGGCATCGAGTACATCATTTCGGAGCGTCTGTTCGAGTCATTGCCCGAGGAAGAAAAGCAATACTGGCATCCCCACAACTACGAAATCCTGTCCGGCCAGCTCGTTGCGCCCAACCTTCCCGGCGTGGCCGAGAACGAGCTCATGAAGGGCAAGATGAACAGTTATGGCAAGACGTGGCACGTCTGGAACACGGGAACGGCGGCAGGAACCGGGGATAAGCTTCCCTTGGGCAAACCCATGTTGGCCTGGTCCTTCAATCGGGATGGAGAGGCCAAGCCGGGGCTCGTGGAGCGCCGCGATGAACGCATGGGGATCGACAGCAATGAGACGCGGCAGGAGCGGCAGGAGTTGGTCAAGCTCGCGCATCCACAGTGCGGCGTCGACGCCCTCAAAGGTGCGTTCCCAGATGCCGCCGATACACCGCCACCGGGGGTGAGCGACTCAGGGACGTGCGCGGGGCAAGACTAAGAGAAACCCATGTTGTGTATCTGAATGCATTTCTGTTCGCCGCCGTGGGTTTGGCCGCGGGGATATTATTGCTGGTGGTGGGGCGTCTGCTCAGTGCCCGCCTGGTTACCGAACCCGCCCGGCGACCCTTCGAGTCCGGGGCCGATCCCCAGGTCCATGCCTGGAACCGCTTTCATGCGCGCTATTTCCATTACACGCTGATCTTTCTGCTGTTCGATATGGAAATGGTGTTCATGTACCCATGGGCGGTGGTGTTCATGGACGTCGGCTGGAAAGCCTTCATGGAAATGGGCATGTTCATCACCATTCTGGTGCTCGGTATTCTCTATGCCTGGCGCGAGGGCGCGTTCCGGTGGGACTGAATGCTGTGCTGCGCCGGTTTGCCTTTGCCCGCATGCAGGCGTTTGCGGTGCTGGGGCGCGGGGGAGCGCTGCTGTGGCGGACCCTGCTGGATACCGCGCCCATAGGACTCGCCCGCGCGCCGCACGATGCCGATCTGCTGGTGCTGGCCGGGGACATTCCGCCGGGCTGGCATCAATCGCTAGTTGCATTGTTCGAGACCTTTGGTCTGCCGCGGTTGGTGCTGTGGTTGTGCCCGCCGTGGTCCTGCGCGCCGCCGGCCTCATTGCCGTTAGGCTATGTGGCGCACGACCCAGCGACCATCGACTGGCCCGAGATCGAAACTCGTTTACTCGCCGCCGACAATCCCGCCAATGCCCAGCTGCTGCCCGACGAGCCGCCCGCACCCTGGCGCGGACGCGGTGACCACGGTCAGGGCGGCGAGGGCATGATGGGCGGCAAGCCGTACGGGCGGTCGATGGCAATGACCATGGAAGACCGCGATAACCTCGCTCTGGACGATGTGCCAACGGCGCTGGGGCCCTATTTCCCGGGGCTGCCGACCGGCCTGCAACTGACGCTCAAGATGCAGGGTGACCGGGTGCGCGTCTGCGAGCGGGTGGAAAATCGGTTTCCCGGCTGGCATCTGACGCCAAGTGCCGTACGTGAGGAACCGGCGCGGCGCCTGCTGGCCGGCGAGACGGTGAGCATCGCCGAGTTGGAACAGGCACGGCTGGCAGCGCATCTCGGCTGGTTGGCGGAGGTGCTTGCCTTTGCCGGTCTCGACAGTCTAGGCGCGGCGCTACGCCGCTGTCGCAACAATCGAGATGCCGCCGTGATCGAACCGCTGCTGGCCCGCGCCGAAAGCCGGCTGCTGCAAAAATTGATGCGCGGCGTCGGCAAGATAACACGGGCTCAGGCCAATGCCTGGGGTCTGGTTGGTCCGGTGGCGCGAGCGAGTGGCCTCAAGCGCGATGCACGGC
>JBAPTW010000412.1:0-2717 GCA_049282355.1 Gammaproteobacteria bacterium
CATCGGCGTCTTCCTCTAACGCCCGCTGTTGAATTTCGAGGTTTTTTGCGGTGGTCTCACGCATCCAGCGCTGTGCAGGAATGCCGAGCAAGGTGAGCAGGTGGTCTTTTGCCGCCGGCCAGTCTCGCGCCGCTGTCGCTAGCTCGAGCTTGGTCGCCACCTGCCAATAGCGCTCCATGTCATCCTTCGGTACCGGCGCGCACTCGACAGCAAACCGCACTACCGGCACCAGTTCATTGATCCGAGCCTGGTCTTCCTTGGACGCTCGCCTTAGTCGCAGGGTCACCGCATTGACGCCGGGATAGTAGTCGCGCTGATCGGTGCGAAACCCCTGCTCGTAGGTTTCGATGGCGTTCTTAAGGTGAGCTTCGGCAAAAAGTTTCCGGCCACGGGCAACGTCGGTGTCATACCAACCCTTAAATATTCGGCCGCGAATGCCATAAGTCTCGCTGGTCATGCCCGACTTTGCGACTTCGTCCAAGAGCAGCAACGCGCGCTTGCGGTGCCGATCAGCTTCGTTAAAAAATATGTTGCGTTTCGCCTCGTCTTGTTCCTCAACAGCCCGCTCGGCCGCTTGCTCGGCGCACCGGTTCAGTGCCAGGGCCACCTGCTCTCGGGCTACGGGGGTTTGCTGCAGCTCGGCTGGAAGCTTGTCATAAAGTGCAATCATACAATCATAGGCCTGCTTCTCTCGGTAACCAAGAAACAAGGCCATAAGAGAAGTGTGCAGCTGAGTGACCACATCGGCGCCTGTCTCCAGCTCCTGCTCGATGCCGTTTAGCCGCTCAATCGCCTCAGCCCCGTCGTAGATCTCGATGACTTCCTTGATTCGCTGACCCACCTCGTTCACGTAGGCCATCCGTTGGATAAAGACGTCGGTCTTGGCATGCTCAATCCCGCGAGCAGGAGACCAAGCGGTCAGTTGGATAAGGGGATTGTCGACTGGCAGGGACCCATTGAGTGCGAGCGCGAGTTTTTGCGAAAGAGCGCTCTCTAATTTCTCGGCCTCAGCTGTCGACAACATCCCGTCCGCCCCGAGGTGATAAGTCAGCAGGCGAAATGGCCTGAAATCGAAAGGCAGATTGCCAACAAACTCGTCTGCGCAAACCAGCAGCGTTGTTCCCGCGCTCGCCCCATGACGCACACCCACTTCGTAGGCCACGTTCGGATTGGACAACGACAGATCGGCGATGACGTACTCGGCCACCAGCAGGCGCTCAAACATGTGGCGATGAATAAATCCACCCGCAGCCTCATAGTCAGCACGCACGCATTCGAGATCTTTACCTTTAACCGCACGCTCGAGGCTTACGTAAACGCTGTCAAAGTTGATTTCTCTGTTTTCTGCGTCCCCAGGAACGGTTTTCTTGCCAAAGGGCATGGCAACAAAACACATGGGGCGCAGGACTGGCTTGTCGCTCGGCATAGTATTCAGCTCTCTTGAGGTGACGAGTGAACCGGCATCTTCTCTAGTGGTGAGCCTGAGAACTCAAGGGTTTTTCTAGCTGCTTCAGCGTGCCTTGGAATTCCTGGATCCAATGGCTCGTTTCCTCGCAGACAATGGTGCTGACCTGTATTTCAAATTCCCTGGCACGGGTTAGCATTGTTTGTAGTTGATCCGCATCGGGTAAAGAAGCTTTCCAACTGACCTTTTGCATCTCCCAATCCATTTGAAATGCTCGAAGAAGTTGACGGATATGGAGCTCCGCTGCGGTGTAACGCATCCATCCGCTGGAAAACCCAAAAAAGTGATCCAGCGCCACCAGCGCGACGGCGATCGCCAGCGAGATCGAAGCCCACACGGGCTGAATAACAGGCTGTTTGCTCGCGTCCAGGAGAACCTGTGAAAGCATCGGCAAGATCCCCGCGATCGACCCCGCGACAATAGCTACCACACGGAAGAACAAAGCCCAGCGTTTCTTGCGGCGCTTTGACCGCAGATACCAATCGATAGCGTCGATAGCGTCGATAGCTTCGCCGATCGCGTGTGTGAAAACGGTGTCGAGAGAACTTGCCAGCTTGTCAGGTTCCCAGCACAAGGGCTCCAGTATATTGGGCTTGAGGTCGCCGCGTGCGCGTTCGGCCATTTCGAGCTCCGGGCCCTAAACCTAAAAACGGCAAAAGTATTATCTAGAATATCACACGTATGCAATTGTTTTTATAATGATTTTCGCCAGCACTGCGAAAGTGGATAAGACGCTTGGTGGCATCAAAAACTGCTATCGCTAATGTGAATTTATTATGATAACGTATTTGTTTAAGAAGCTGTACCGTCAGAAATATGATGATAAGAGGTGTATTGGCACGGATCTCTCGGTTCGAGTTCTAAGGAGGTGATCAAGGTCCTCGTGACCAGGCTCCCTGGTTGCCAAGATCTCCGGGCAACTCACAATGGCAAGGCCTGCCAAAGTATACCGCAAGCCCGTAGATATTCCGCCGGTGGTCTAACAGGTTCACGCAGTAACTGAAATTCTATACCCAAATTTTGACCGATCACTGTCTTACACTGCCTTAACTTAGGGAATCACCTCAGGCGGAAACGGCGATTCAGCCTCCTGTGGGTGCAGTCGATCAGAAGATGCAAGCAGGAATAGGTCGCCTGTAGCATACGGCAAGCTGGGAAAGCTCCTCTACCTGCTTCGTGAGCGTACCTACCCCATGCGTCTACAGACTAAGATAAATCTTCTGCTACTAGGGGCATTCTTGGTCGGTTTGGC
>JBAPTW010000413.1:0-2702 GCA_049282355.1 Gammaproteobacteria bacterium
CCGGTTCGCTTCGGGCCGGCAGTGGTTCGCGATTGTTCTGGCATTGCGAATTCGATTCGTTTTCTGTAAAAGGAGCGTAACAACAAATCCGCCTTCGAGAAAGCCTTTTTCCTTCAGCACTTAGGAATACCTTGAGCCTTCTGAGCGCGCTCCTGTCCATGCCGCCTCAGTTCGCCTTTGTAGATAGAACGCGAACGCCACAAGAAGAAGAGGGACGTTTCTTCCGCATCCTTTATTCACCATGAAAGCCAGCGAGAAACGCCTCAAGATCCTGAGCAATGACGAGATCAAAGCCCTCTATGGCCGGCCGGTGTTCACGGACGAAGAACGGGCGCGCTACTTCTCCTTATCACCTGAGGAAAAGGCCGCGCTTGAGGAGTTCCATTCGCTCAAGTCACGAATCTGTTTTCGCCTGCAACTCGGCTACTTCAAAGCCCGCCGTCTGTTCTTTCCTTGCGATCTTCGGGCAATGAAGGCGGATGTCGGCTACCTACGGCAAAGCGATTTCCCGGATTTTCAGCTAAACGATCGGCGCATCACGAAAGTCACGCGGCTCAAGCAACAGCGGCTGATCCTGAAACTGTTCGGCTATCGAAGCTGTGGCAAAGAGGAGCGCCGACAGCTGGCGGAAAAAGCCCGCCAACTGGCGAGTGTCTGCAGCAAGCCCGTTTACATTTTTCGGGAGCTGATGCGTTTTCTGGAAGAAGCGCACATCGTGGCTCCCGGCTACAGCTTTTGGCAAAACACCATCGGTCAGGCGCTGACATTGGAGCAGAAACGGCTAGCGGACATTGTCCGCCAGCGCCTTGCGCCTTCTGACAGGCAGGCATTGAGCCGTCTCCTCAAGGATTCGGAGGATCTGTATGAAATCACCAAACTAAAACGCGATCCCAAAGACTTCACCTACAGCGAGATCAAACGGGAGATAGGGCGTGGCGAGCAGCTGCGAGACCTCTATCACCTTGCAGGCAAGCTGCTACCCGAATTGACCATTTCGAATGAAAGCATTCGGTATTACGCTTCGCTCGTGACCTATTATTCCGTCTATCGGTTGAAACGGTTCGATGAGGACACGGCATTCCTCTATTTATTGTGCTTTATCTATCGCCGTTTTCAGCGGCTTCATGACAACCTGATTGAGAGTCTGCTCCATCACGTGCGGAGATTTTCCGACGAGGCAAAACAGGCGGCCCGGCTACGGGTCTATGAGCAACAAACCGAAGCCAACGAACATCTGCAAAAGGCCGCAGAAGTCCTCAAGCTCTTTACCGATGACAGCATCCACGACACCGCACCCTTCCGAGAAGCGAGGGAACGAGCGTTCGGTATTCTGGAACGGGAGAAGCTCGTGTCTGTCGCCAATCGAATCGCCGCGAAACTTGGGTTCGACGAGACCGGCTATGAGTGGGAACACATCGATCGGATGGCCAATAGGTTCAAGTGCCATTTACGGCCCGTCCTCCAGGCCGTCGAATTTGCGGCACTCTCGGCACGCGATCCGCTCCTGGAGGCGATCGCTTTTCTGAAAGCGGCGTTTCGCCGAGGCAAGCCGCTGAGTCAATATCCACCGGCAGCCTTTCCGATGGGGTTGATGCCGGAAAGCGCCAAGCGCTACCTGTGCGCCACAGACGAGCGCGGAGGGAAGCGGCCGGTCCCAGACCGGTACGAGTTCCTCGTTTACCGTCTGTTAAAGCACGGCCTCGAGGCGGGGGATCTCTTCTGCCGCGACAGTGTCCGCTTCCGCAGTCTCGAGGACGATCTGATTGACACCGAGTGCTGGCAGCGGGACAAAGAACAGCTGATCGCCGACACCGGCCTGGCGATCCTCAACACGCCCATCAAGGCGCATCTAACGTCGCTCAAGCAGCGCTTGGAAGACAAACTCATCGCCGTAAACCGGCGCATCGAGGCGGGCGAGAACAGGCACTTGCAGATCAAACGACACGGGCGCAACGTCCACTGGACGCTTCAAGGCCTACCGGCGAGCGAGCCTGCAAACCATCCGGTGTTCGAGATGTTAAACCAGACCGATTTGGTTGACGTCTTACGCTTCGTTGACCGGGAATGCGCCTTTCTCGGCGCTTTCGAACACGTGTTGGGTCGTTACGCTCGACAAAAGCCGCAAGCCGATAGTCTGCTTGCCTGTCTGACCGCCTGGAGCACCAACCTACGGCCGGGGCAAATGGGCGAGATTTCCGACATCGCTGCCCATACGTTGATGTCCGAGTCGGACAACTTCATCCGTTTGGAGACGCTCAATGCAGCCGATCAGCTCGTCTGCAACGCCATTGCAAAGCTGCCGCTTTTCCGCCACTACGATATCGGCGAGACGCTCCATTCCGGCAGCGACGGTCAGAAGTTCGAGACCCGCATCGACACGGTCAATGCCCGGCATTCCCCGAAGTACTTCGGCCTCAAAAAAGGGGTGGTCGCCTACACCCTCGTGGCTAACCACGTGCCGCTCAATGCCCGCATCATCGGTGCGAACGAACACGAAAGCCATTACGTGTTTGACATCCTCGCGAACAACACAACCGACATCGACCCCGAAGTGCATTCCACGGATTCTCACGGGGTCAACGAAGTGAATTTCGTCCTCCTGCATCTCTTCGGCTACCAGTTCGCCCCGCGCTACAAGGACATCCGGGAGAAAGTGACCACCTCCCTCTATGGGTTCCAGTATCCCAGTCAGTACGATCAAA
>JBAPTW010000414.1:0-4053 GCA_049282355.1 Gammaproteobacteria bacterium
GCGTCAGACAGGTCGTTTCACATGAACTGCGTGCTCCCGGCATTCGGCCGGCTGCTCTTCACCGAGCGTTGATGCGCCTCGCCGACCGTGGTGGAGCGGTTACGCTCGTGACAACCAACTTTGATCGACTCCTTGAGGACGCTGCGAAGCGGTCACGCCTGAAACTCCAGACGTACGCCCTTGGAGGCATCCCGAGGCCCGGATATCGCGACGATTTCAGCGGAGTTTTCCACATTCACGGTGCATTAGACCGTGATCCAGCCAGAACTTCGGACCTGATCGTGACGGATCAGGACTTTGGTGAGTTCTATCTGAGAAGGCGCGTCGTGCCAGACTTCATCTACGATGCCGCCCGGTTGTTCACCCTCGTGCTTGTTGGGTACAGCGCAAACGATCCACCAATGAGGTACCTCTTGAATGCGGTTGCCGCGGACGGCACGCGCTTCAGTGATCTCAAAGAACGCTTCACCTTCGTGGGAACCCGTGCGTCGCATTCCATTGAGCTGGAGGACTGGAAGGGCCGGGGCATCACACCCATTCCTTACGACCCAAGAAATAACCATTCTGTCCTTTGCAAGACCTTGGAGCGATGGGCAGCCTTGTCAGCCGTCAACGGCAAAAGGAGCCTCGTTGATGCGGAGGTTAAGCGTATCGTTCGAATGAACCGGCCTACTGCAAGCGATGCTGACCGAGATCTGTTCGATCATCTGATTCGCCGTAGCGACTCGAACGAGCGAATCCGGCTGTTGCCCTGGCATCGAAGCAAAAAGCGGATCTCGGTTGGCTTGATGCGATCGCCGAGATTGCTGCAGAGCACAACAGGGTGCACCGTTGATGCGGCCGAACTGGGTGAATCTCAGTGAAGGTGATCGAGCGGCGTACCACGCTACGATTGCCTTTCTAGATGGTCGGCTAAGCGAGCGGGCGGCAGTTGAATGGGCACTACGGCTTAACCCGAACGACACTATTAAGCGTTTGGCACTGCTCGAACTGATCAATGGTCTAGACTGGCAACAGATGAAGGAACCCTGGCGGGCCGCATGGTGCCTCATCGAAGAAAGCTGGAGCAAGCCCGCGCTCGAGGAAGACGGTTCCACTGCTGCGTATCGCGTTCAGCAACGACTCAACGCAGGGGACCGATCGGGGTCTCTGATCAACGCCATCGTCGAACTCGTAGCCCCCCGACTCAAAGTGGAGGCATTTTCAGATGCATCTCTGCGCTTTCTAGAACCACCCAAGCGGCCGAAGAAGGTCGAGGACCTTCTCTCGGCGAGGCTGACATGTCGGGCAATCGTTGACCCCGACATGCTTGGGCTGAAAACCTTGACGGAGCGATCTCTCCTTATGTCCCTTGCTTTGGCTTTGGATGCGGCGGTCGTTGAAGGGCTTGAAATCGCTCGTCGGATTGGCTGGGACGGAAAGGGGCTCCCGTGGCAGATCGGTCAGCTGAATTGCGTCTATTACGTGCCAGTGGCTGAGCGCCTTGATGGGGCCCAGGAGCCCGACGCCTTTCATCGAGGCATTTCCCCATCGGTAAAACTTCTTCACGCCACAGTTTCACGGCTGGTCGATATCGACCCTACGAACGCGGTCGAATTTCTCGCCCGTTGGAAGCTAAGAGGCTCGCCAGTTCACCTGCGACTTTGGGCCGCACTCGCACGGAACCCTCGCCTGACATCTGCCCATGAAGTGGGTGAATTTCTTCTGTCGTTGAGCGATCGGGCCTTCTGGAACCTTTACGGTTATCCCGAGATTGCTGAACTTCGCGCACGCCGCTTCAACGGATTGGCTCTTCATGAACAGCGTGCGATCACAGGCCGAATCCGAAAACGCCCACCGCGCAGTCAATGGCCGAGAGAGGCAGATGCTGATGCAGTGGACGGAGCGCGGCTCTATTGGGCGCTTCGGGAGTTACGGCGCATCGAGATTGCCGGCGCACCTTTGCCGAAGCGTGACAAGGCTTGGCTGAATGCGCGTATCCATAGCTTTCCCGATTTAGTTCAGATGACCAGGCTTGACGAGGGTTTTTTATACACAGCGAGAGACCCCTTCACCCGTCCATCCGATGCGGACAATCACTTCGATTTCTTGGCGGGAAAGCAACGATTGAAAGCTCTAGAGGACGCACTTGCATCGCCCCGAGGTGGATATCATGACCACTCTGCCGGACGTGCGGTGGCCTGGATCAGGCAGCTTGGAAATCCGGCCAAAATCCTTGGCGATCTTGAATCCATTCCCGACGCCGGCGCGGCCTTTCCAGGGGTCTGGGAGTGGTTCGGTTCCATGCACACACCGGCACCGGGAGACGGCGGGGATGGTGCACAACGCCAGCGAGTGGATAGTGCTCGTGTACTCTCGCTCCTTGCTAAACTGCCAGAAGCGACCCTGCATCAAGCCATTGACGGCATGTCGCTTTGGCTCTTTACGTGGCGAGAGCAAGTTGTGGTGCTGGCTCAAGGGCTCACTGTCTGGCTCAAGCTCTGGCCTATCAGCGTCGAGGTCACCAACGCACAGCAAACTGTTGAGGAAGAGATCCAGTTCAACTGGACTGCGCAATCGTCCAATCATCGTGAGCCAGCAGAACTCGATACGCTAAGCACGCCCGCCGGTAAACTTGTTAGGGTTTTCTTAGCGGCGTGTCCGACCCTTCAAGAGAACGAGCACCCGTTCGCGACCGACGGCGCGCCTCGGACGATGCGCGATACGATCATCGCCGCTGCCGGCCGTTCGGGATTGATGGCCCGGCGTCTTATGATCGAAGCGTTGGACTACTTCCATTGCGCCGCCCCCGATTGGACACGTGAAAATCTAATCGAACCGACAATGGCCGAAACTTCGGAGGCGATGACGCTTTGGGGCGCGATCGCCGCGCGCCGAACTCATTCTTCTGATGTCCTCAGGATCATCGGTGGCTGGATGGCAGAGCGTGCCACGGATCGGCGGCTTGGCCGCGAAACCCGGCAGTCGCTCGTTTTTAGCCTCATCGTCGAATGCCTCTACGCGTTTCATGAGCAGCGTAAGCCCGCGGTTCCGCACGAGCGCATCCAACAGATGATTCGGTTGCTCGATGATGAAGTTCGGGTATCTGGGGCGGAGGTGGTTCAACGTTTCATCCAAAATCTCTCTGCGCATCCCAAGGAGGAGGAGGAAACGCCGCTACGACCTGATGAGCTTTTTCGTTCGGTGGCTGCACCCTTCCTTAAGCAGGTTTGGCCACAGGAGCGCTCGCTTGCAACACCGGGGGTTAGCCGGGCGCTCGCCGACCTTCCAGCAACTAGCCGAGAGGCATTCGCCGAAGCCGTCGAGGCCGTTGAGCGCTTCCTCGTGCCGTTTGAATGCTGGTCTCTGCTCGACTACGGACTTTATGGCGAAGAGGACGGCAAACCCAAACTTTCGATCATCGACAGCCATCAAAAAGCCCACGCCTTGTTGCGACTTCTGGATCTGACGATCGGCGCGGCCGAACGAGCTGTCATCCCACATAGCTTAGCTGATGCGCTCGATCAAATTCGTACAGTCTCGCCTAATCTTCTGAAGCGGAAAGAATTTCGTCGTCTATCGGCTGCGGCCCGCCGCATTTAGTTTGCCTGGAAACGCAGTTAATCTGCACGCAACAGCATTGCTGCCGAAAGTTGCCTACGCAAAATCCAGCTTGGCTGCCCACATCTGTTAGCTAGCCGACTGGGAAAGTCTGGTTTGAATCTATCCTGTTGAAAGATCCTTGTCAGCAGTCGATTTCGGCCGATATTTCCTCTCTCGATAACAAACGCGTTGATTGGTAATCAGTCGCTCATCGAATCGAGCATAGCTCGTTTCCACGGTTTCCCGGCAAGCGTTATTACAGACGCAGTCACAATCAGTATCGCGGGCAGCCAGTCAGAGAATCGTCACTCAGATTCCCAGGCGCGCCGTGGCGCGGGAACGCCCAAGGTCGTAGCCGGCCCGGGCACCCCTGCTGGCTGACGGGCACCAAGCCTTGGCACAGGCACCTGAGCAGAGCTGATCAGGCGCGCTCGTTGCGAAACACGCCGCGCTACTCTTTGAAGGTGCCGA
>JBAPTW010000415.1:0-3435 GCA_049282355.1 Gammaproteobacteria bacterium
GCATCAGACACAAGAGAGGGCCCCATCTGAGCACGCATGGCACCTCATCGGCCAGCAGCATTATGTCCTTAGGCGCCGCGTTGCGAGATCTTCCTGGTTTCCGACGGCATGCGGATGCTGATCTCGAGCGCGCGCTGAAGATGGTCTGTTCCCGCTGTCGGCATGGTCATGGCGCTAGGGCGCTTGCCGTGCCGAGGTTCATTAAGCAGGCGATCGTGGGCGTCACTGTCATCACGGTGGGCCTTTTCCTGGGCCGGAGCCTCTTTGACAGCCTGGTGGCGCGGCTGGACCATCAGCGGGCGGTCCATGAGGACCAGACGGCGGTGACCGCTGGAGTGCAGGCTCAGGTCAAGCCGAAGGTGCTGTTGGTCTATCGCAACAAGGAGGGAAGGCGCATCCGGGTGTTGGCCGATGAGGAGCAATTTTCCGCTTTTGTGCGTGCTCAGGTGGCCCAGCTCGAGCAAGCGAGGAGAGCTTTGGCAGCGAGGGCCGCGCAAAGACTTCGGGCCAGAACAGCGCCCGCCTTTTCGGCAATGCAGCAGCGAGTCGATGCGTTCGCCGATTGGTACTTCGCTTGGAGCACAACCTACGATCTGGCGGCAAAGGCCATCATCTCCAGCGTCTCGAATGCTTTTCGCCCCGGGGTCATGGGCGTGGGTGAAGCGGTCGAGTACGACCTCGAGCGCTATATTGAAAGACACTACCGAGACATCGTGTTGCGCCCAGAACAATCCGATACCGCGTTGGCCCAGGGTTACCGGGAGACCCTGTCCGATCTGTATCAGGATTTCCTTTCGTCCATGGCTACTTTCGATGAGGCGTTTCAGAACTTTGTCGCCAGCAACACCACCTATTTAGCCGAGCCTGTGGACACCCAGGAGACGCGGCTGGTCCTCGATTGGGATAGTCAGGTAAAGAAGCTCTCTCTCGCCGGCTATGAACATGGCCTCACGAGGCCGGCCCTCGGGGCAGCGCTGGTTACCGGGATGGCACTGGCGGGTCGAACGGGCGGCGCGGCTGCCGGTAAAGTGTTCGCCCAAGCTGCCCTTCGGCGCAGTGCCGCCGCGGGGGCTCGTGGTGTCGGCGCCAGGTTGGCGGCGCCTTACCTGGGAAGGGTAGCAGCTACTGCCACCGGTGCCACCATCGGGGCGGTCTCTGGGCCAGCAGGGGCAATCTTGGGTGCGGCGGCGGGGCTCGGCGGCGATTACTTGCTGAACGAGGCGGTGGAATTTGTGAAACGCGATGGCTTCGAAGCGGAAGTCTTGGCGACGTTGGAAGCCCAAGAGCGCAATTGGCAAGCGACCATGCTTCCCTCCCTGGAGGGCGCGGTCGATACCTGGTTCGGTGACATGATTCAATTGCTTGTGAGCTATGACGCGTTGTGATCAAAAGGTACCGTCAAGCACGTTTTTTTGACTGGACAGTACGAGGGGGAAACGGGAATGCAAATCCGGGTCGGATACGAGTTAATCTACGAGTGTCCGCAAGCGACGCCTATGATTCTGATGCTGAATATTCATTTCACCCGTGTTTCTGATCTGGTCATTGCGGATCACATCATCACCAGTCCAGCAACCCCAATCACCGCCTACCGCGACGGCTTTGGCAATTGGTGTAGCCGTATCGTCGCACCACCGGGTGACACCCGATTCTTCACCGACGCGCTCGTCAACGACAGCGGGCTGCCGGATACGGTCGACCCTGCGGCCCCGCAGCACGCCGTCGAGGATTTACCGGCGGAGACGCTTGTATTTTTGCTCGGAAGCCGCTACTGCGAAACCGATCGGCTCTCCGAGACGGCTTGGGCGCTCTTCGGGCAGACGGCCCCCGGTTGGCCGCGCGTCAAGGCAATCTGCGATTTCGTCCATGGGCACCTCGACTTCGGCTACCAATATGCCCGGGCGACCAAGACTGCTGTCGAAGCTTTCGATGAGCATACGGGGGTGTGCCGCGACTACACCCACCTGGCGGTCGCCTTCTGCCGCTGCATGAATATCCCAGCACGTTACTGCACAGGCTATTTGGGTGACATTGGGGTCCCGGCCTCGCCGGATCCAATGGACTTCTCCGCCTGGTTCGAGGCGTACCTTGGCGGTCGCTGGCATACCTTTGATCCGCGCAACAACGTACCGCGGATTGGGCGCGTGTTGATCGCTCAGGGCCGAGATGCAGCGGATGTACCGATCAGTAATGCTTTCGGACCAAATGTGCTCAAGAGCTTCAAGGTGTGGACAGATGAAGTGGGGGGCCCGATGGAGTGCTGATGTGTGCCTTGCGCCAGCGCCGCGCATCGCCAGCCGGTTCACGATGATGGGTTTGGACATGAGCGTAACGATATCGGCGTTGCTGGAATCCGATGAATTCCCTGCCGTCGAGATAATCAATGCCGACGGAGGCAGCAGTGCCGTGCTCGTCTGTGATCACGCCTCCAATCGGGTTCCCCGCCGGCTTCGCCTTCTTGGGCTTGGCGCAGACGCGTTGACCGATCACATTGGCTGGGATCCGGGTGCGGCCGACGTGGCGCGCCGTCTCTCACTGCATCTCGATGCACCCTTAGTAATGAGTGGCTACTCGCGTCTTGTCATCGACTGCAATCGATGGCCGTCCAGCGCCCAATCCATTGCCGAACAAAGTGCTGGAGTGCCGGTCCCAGGCAACTGCGGACTGCCGCCCGAGGAAAGAGAAACGCGCATCAATGCGCTGTTCCGGCCTTACCATCGGACCATCGGCCGGCTGCTCGATGGCCGTTCTGAGCGACCGACTCTGCTGCTCAGCATTCATAGCTTCACGCCGGTCTTGAACGGCCGATCGCGGCCCTGGCACATTGGCGTCTCCTATGGGCATGACCCGCGCCTCGCTGTGCTGCTGCTGGGAGCGCTCACCCGTCAGAAGGATTTTACTGTCGGGGACAACGAGCCTTATCCCGTCGAAGACGATGTCGATTACACCATCCCCGTGCACGGCGAGGGTCGCGGATTGCCGAGCGCCATGATCGAGATCCGCCAAGACGAGGTTCGGACGGCGGCGCGAGCCGCCGCCTGGGCAGCGCGGCTGGCGGAGGCCTATCGGCGCCTCGAGGCAGAGAGGTTGTGAAGAAACCTGCTGCGTCTCCCGATAGCCGCGTTGGGCGGTGCTTGCGACGGTTTCTTCACAACCTCTGAGGTGTTGCGTTTCTTCGGGTCTTCGCTTGGTCGCTATTCCCTATCCAGCCAATCGTAGTCACAATAAAATTCGGACCATGGTCAAATTTGCTAATGCCTTCTCGACCTGACGCTTTGTTGCTCATCGCTCCCGGCTGCGCACACTGCCCGGTGGTGCTCCAGTCGCTGGCCGAAATGCTCAAGGCGGGTAGCCTCGGCCGCTTAGAGGTGGTGAACATCGTCGCGCATCCGGAGGTAGCAAAGGCAGTCGGTACCCGCTCTGTGCCCTGGTTAC
>JBAPTW010000416.1:0-7580 GCA_049282355.1 Gammaproteobacteria bacterium
TCGATCTTGCCGAGCGCCTCGTTTCCGCGATCCGTCAGGTTCTTGAAACGCTCCAGGGAATAGCTCATCGTATCCCGCGCCTGAATGCCCCAGTCGGGGTTGAGATGGCTGTTCACCGTTACAAGCATGTCGCCATCCGGCCTGCGCTTGCGGTTGTCATACAGGGTGGTTTCGAAGGAGCAGGAATTGCCGCCCCGGTCCGCAAGCATCCGAAACATGGGAGGCAGGCCTGGAGGTAGTCAGAGGAGGTGACGCTTCGGGTAGCCGCGTCCCGCGCCCGACCGCTGCACTGCGGTGCAGCGTATAACGGCGGGCGCAACGCCATATAGCTAATCGAGCGGCGGCTCGTCCGGCATCAGGTCCTGAAGCTCGCGCGCGTATTTCCGTGCCTCCTTCGGGTGCCCGCCATCACGATTGAAGGTCACCAGGGCAAAGAGGGTATCGACGTCGCCCGGGTGCCGCCGGTGTGCGTCCTCCAGCACCTGGATGGCCTGGTCCAGCTTGCCAGTGGACTGCAAAGCCACCGCATAGACGTAGGTATAGCGGGCATTCTCGGGGGCCAGCTCGGCCCCCCTCGCGAGGGCATCGACGGCCTCGTCGAGCCTCTTCTGCCGAACGAGCGAAAGGCCCAGCGCGTGCTGAAGGTCGGCGCTCTTCGGATTGAGCTCGAGCCCTCGCCGCAGGAAACCCTCCGCCTCCTGCTCACGCTTCAGGCCGCTCAGCAGGTGAGCGATGTTCACGTAGGCCGGGACGAATCGGGGTTGCAGCCCGATGGCCTTGCGATAGGCCAGCTCGGCGTCCTGATACCGCCCCTGGTCTGCGTACAGGGTCCCCAGGTTGAGTTGGGCCCCAGGGCGCTCGACATTGAACTCCTGCACCGCGATGTACTCCTGGATCCCCTTGGAGAGCTGCTCCTGGACCTGCTCAGGTAACTGATCGGGAGGTAGAACCGCCAGCAATCGGGCAGCCTCGATGCGCACCGCCTTGAGGTCGTCCCACAGCAGGGAGACGGCGAGCAGCCGCTGGGCCGGAGGAAGGGATTCCAGGGCGCCCAGCGCACCGAGCCGCTCTAGCGGATCCTCGGCACCGAGACCCTGTTGGACCTGAGCCAGCATGGCCGCCTCCGGATAGGCGCCAAGCTCCTGTAGCGCAGTGGCCCGCGCTATGGGCAGCTGCCCCGCGTCCGCGGTGATCTCCTGAAGGAGCTTGCCGGCCCCCGAAAGCCGCTCGCGGGCCGCGTGCAAGGCCTGAGCATACTGCTGGAACCCATCTGGGGACTTGCCGTACCAGGCCCGGACCTGCTCCGCCGCCCACTGGGGGGTTTTGTCCCCATGGCACTTGTTACAGGCGTTCGGAGTACCCATAGTGACCGACTGGTCGGGGCGCGGGAGGCGGAGGCTGTGATCGTGCCGGGCATCGACCACCATGTAGTTGGTGGGCGGCATGTGGCACTCCACGCAGCTCGCGCCCGTCGACCCCTCGGCGTGGAAGTGGTGCTTCTTGGTCGCATAGCGAGCCGGGGAGTGGCACTGGTAACAGGCGGTGTCGCCAGGCAACCGGACGTTGGCGGCATGGGGATCGTGGCAGTCGGAGCAGGTGATACCCGCCTGGTACATGTTGCTCTGCAGGAGCGAGCCCCACACGTAGACCTCGTCCCGAATCTGCCCGTCCGGGTGGTAAAGACCCTGCGTGAGCAAGGCGGGGCGGAAGCCGTCGAGGTAGGGCTGGCCGGCAAAGGCCTCATCGGTCATCTGGGTGCGCCGGCTGTGACAGCGGGCGCAAACCTGGATTTCCTTGCTCGTCTTACGTGGTGTGGAGCGCTTCGCCTTCCCCGTGGTGGAGTCGATCTGCCAGGTAACGCCGACGCGCTCGTCGAAACGGACCGTCAACCCCATGTCCGGGAGGTTCAACGTCTCCCCCTTCTTTTTCGCCTCAGCCCACCGGACGTGCTTCGAACCAGGGCCGTGGCAAGCCTCGCAGGAGACGTCGATCTCGGACCAAGTGGTGTGATAGCTGTCGCTTGGCGCATCATAGCCCTTCCGGAGGTTGGTGGAATGGCAGTCCGCACACATGTAATTCCAGTTGAGGTTTGGGCCGGTCCAATGGAGCACGTCGTCGTGGCGCACGGGGTCGGCCGGGTGAAGATGAATCCAGCGTTGACCGCCTTGCTCCTTGGGACGGCTGTCCCAACCGATATCGAGTGCCTGCAGGCGCCCGCCGGGGAACTCGATCAGGTACTGTTGCAGGGGGAAAACGCCGAAGGTGTACTCGATCGGATAGTCCCGAAGCTCGCCGTCCGGACCGTCGGTGCGGACCATGAACTTTCCGTCCTGGCGGTAGAAGCGGGAAATGACACCGAACTGCTCGAAAGAGACGTCATTGAAATCCCCGAGTACCGAGGCATCGGTCGCCTCCTGCATGGCCAGATCGTGGTGGGACCCTGTCCACCGGGCGTTCTCCTCGGCGTGGCACGCAGCGCATTGGGCGCGCCCCACGTACTGAGGTGTTATCTCGCCAGCGCTTGCGGCCATGGACCAGAAGCACGCCGCCAACGCAAGAACAAGCTTGGCCGACCTCATACATCCCCTTCGGCTGAAAGAACCTTTCGCCCCCATCCCCCGCCCGGCGGCGGTGCCGCCGTTTTTTCAGCGCTGCCGAACGTCTTGGTGAAATTTCTCGAGCAGGGTGTGCTCAACATACCTGATACCGACCTCGCTCGACAACAAGCCAAACGCGCGCTACCGGCATCCGCTGGCGGTTGTATTGCCCTGGATTACCAGCATTTTCATAACCGTGTCCGGTTCGGCTATCGATCTTTTTGAGCTGTCTGGCATCGGAATGCCTGGCGCTCACCTGGGGCCCAAAACCAAAGCTCAGCGCCGGATCTCCTGTGTCGATCAGGTAGGCCGCGAAAACATTGAGGTCACCCAGTCCGGTCTCCGTGCCGCCATCAGGAAGTGTCGGGAAGCTGTTCAGGGGGAGGGATGCGCGCATCAGCCACTCGCCATCGAAAAGCTTGAAGGGTTGCGCGTAACGCAACCAGAACTGGTTGGCGTCGTCGTCCGTTTCGGTCAGCCGGCCGATGTAATAGTTCTGCAGGTTGAACGCCGTCATATTGGCCAAAGGGTTATTGGCTTGGGCAGCGGCGCTGGAACCGTCCTCGGCATGGGCAACGCCCTGAGTCAGGAATAAGATAAGGGCCCCGGAAAGGAGGCCCGCCTTGGGCCATTTCGACACGGTTTTCGTTGCCATTGGAGTCGGGTCCTTATGGGTTGAGATGACAACCCGCTTCCTGACCACGGGGTCTTCGCTCGGCCGTGTCCCGGCGAGCTTTGCCTCAAGCACTGGTTCGGCCGTGAGCACCACTGCACACGGGCTTCCCAGATCAGCGGTATGGACATTCACGTGGCCCTCGCCCCCCACGATGCGACGGCGAGTCCAAACCCCGCTCTCCACGAAGCCGAGTGAAAAGGCCAGAGGTGTATTGACTTGCGTCGCCGAGGCCGCGATGGCGGCCCCGCAACTGGCCAATCGCACGTCCTGCCTCGTTCTCACCCGGATAGATGACCTTCCAATCTTTTTTCATATTGACAACCGTTCAGCCTTCCGCCTTTGCTTCATCGAGGCTCTTGTCGAGTCGTCCAATACTGGACTTGCGATCGTAGGCCCATTCACGATCACCATCGGTGTGATGAACGTACAGCGCCAATCGCGGACCCTCTCCGGCAGTGGTCCCTTGCAGCATCAACAGGTCCCCGTCGGAATTCCCAAACGCCGCGATGGGGCGACGGCCGATGTGTTGGTTGATCGCCACTCTGTGCGGTTTTTCAGGTTTGGGCACCAGCGTTCCTTCTCAACCAGCGCATCAACACCTCCTTCCTCGGCCGCCGCCTTGTATCGGTAGGCGGAGATGTTCGACTGGCCGATGTCGTCACCCCAGATCACGGGAATGTTGGGTTTCTTGTCAGCGCCTTGCGCCGGGACGCCCGCCACTGCCGCAAAAACGGTGAGCACGGCAAGCACGTGACTAAGAAGCTTGTTTTGCCTCATGGTTTCTGACCTTCGGTCGCTTTCGTTTTGTCCTGGTCTCCTGACGCTACCGCTCGAACACGAAGATCCGCTTCCAGTCGTCCTTCATGCTGATGACGACCCAGCCTTTCTTTTTCGCCTCTTTCATCAGTGACTCGGGGAATGTGCCGAACTTGGTGTCCGGCAACCCGTTCGCCGGACCATAGGCATATTCACGCTTGGCGTCATCGTGGAACACCAGCATCATCAGCCGCGCGCCGCTGCCCGCACCGGTCCACTCGAGCATTTCGCGGTCTCCGGCAGAATTGCCGAACGCCGCGATGGGTCGCTTACCGATGAACTTGTTGATACCGACCGGCTTGCCGGTCTTGTCGTCGATGAAATCAACCTCCGGCAGACGCATCAGCACCGGCTTGCCGTCCCGGACCTCGTATTTGGTCTTGATGGTCGAGCCCACCACCTGCTCGGGCGGAACCCCGTAGACTTTCTCGGTCATTGGCCGCATGAACTCGACCCCACCGCCGGAAACGATATAGGTCTTGAAGCCGTTCGCCCGCAGAAACTCCAGCAGCTCGACCATCGGTTGGTAGGCCAGCTCGGTATAGGGCCGCTTGAAGCGCGGATGACGCGCCTTGTCGAACCAGTCGGTCACGATCTTTTCGAAGTCGGCCGTGCTCATGCCGGCGTGCGAAGCCATGATCAGTTCAACCAGCCCTTTCTCGCCCGCCGCCCCCAGCGCCTCGAGGTCATTGTCGAGCACCGCCTTGAAGGGTTGCTTGGTCTTCCATTCCGGGTGCTGGGGCGCCAGCGCCTTCACGCGATCCAGCGCAAAGGCAAGCTGGGTATACATCGGGTGCGACGGCCACAACGTTCCGTCATTGTCGAAAGTGGCGATGCGTTCCGCTGGCGGGACGAACTGGGCCGAACCTTCCGTGGTCACCTTCTCGACGAAGGTGACAATCACATTCTTCGTGTTGGTGTCGTTCCAGGAAGGCAGCGGATCGTCGGCGCGCGCCAGGGTGCTGGTAAGCACTGCCAGACCGACGAAAGCCGCGGCGAAAAACCTGCGGGTGTTCATCGTTTTCATCGTATTGACTTCTCCAATGCTAGCGCGCAAAACGCGCGAGTCACCGCCTAAACGATGACCCACGCGTTTCATGATTGAACGAACTCAGTTGCCGTCAACCACCCGTCGCCTGGATCTTCGGGGGATTATCGGGGTCCAGAGCCGGCACGGGATCGTCCGGATTTGCCAAGTTCGGCATCAAGTCCTTGGACGCGCCGCCCGGATATCTTTTTAGGTTCGGGTACTTGATGATCGACTTGTCGAACTCGATGAGTGGCACGTAGATCCCGGCAAGCACCCATCCATTGTCCATGCCCGCGTACTGCCCGGGCGAGGACTTCGGCAGGCGGGCCGCTGCTGCTCCGTTGAAGACCATGTCGTACTTCTCATAGGGATCCATGGTCAGGTTGTAGAGGGAACCGATGGAGCCCAGCAGCGCCTCTGTTCCCAGCCAGGTATCCTTTAAAGCTCCATTCCGTGGTGTTTGTCTTGGCGCCGTGGTCGACGGTGACCGTGCCAGCGCCTAGCGTCACGGTCCCGATGCGGTTTTCTGCAGCGTCGAGTCCCGTTTACTCTTCGAGCTCGATCTTGACCCCCTCGGCGGCAAGCGTTAGCCGCACGCCTTCTTGTTTCGACTTGAGGTTCATCACCACCCCTTTGTCGTTTTTCAAGGTCATCACAGCGCCTCCCCCCACCAGGGCCGCGCCGGCCGTCCCGGCGAGGTAGGTCCCGGCGAAGTCTTTCGGGTTGCTGAGGTGATACACTTCCCCCTCGGCCTGGACGCTGGAGATGCCCACATCCACCACGGACAAGCCCTGGACCTTGAACTCGTGAGTCGAACCGTCATACATGGTCAGCGTGCCATGGCCCCATTCGATGCCGATACCGAGCGCCACCGCCTTGCTCTCGAGATCCACCTCACCGGACACCTTGGGGGCAGGCTCCACGGAGACGGCAAACGACTCGACGTAGCTCGCGACCACGTCGTCGCCGACGTTGACTTTGGTCAAATCGATGCCATCGGCCACTTTCAGCGTCAAGGTCTGTTCGGCCCCCTTCAGGGTCACCGTGCGGGCGTCCGGGTCAAGCGCCTCCACGGTCGCCACCACATCGAGGGTCTTGGTCACCGTGCCGGCGGGTTTTTCACCGGGCTTGGCGCGGGTTGCGACCATCTCCTCATGGCGCTCGCGGCTCCCCGCGCCCTTTGGCTCAAGCGCGACCGCCAACCCCGCAAAGTACTCGATGAGCACCACGTCGCCTTTTTTCACCTGGGCGAGGTTACGCACCTCGTCGCCGGCGATAAACGTGGATAAGCTCCCATCCGGATACCTCAAAGTGACCTCGCGGGTCGCTTGATCGATGCTCTCCACGGTCGCCAGTGTCGCCGCCGCGGCCACCGTCTCCGCCGCCGGCATTTGCGCCTCATCGGCGGCCGCAGCCACGCCAAACGGCGTCACCACCGCCAGCAATAAGGCACTCAGTAACCGTATTGCACGTTTCATCTCGTTCTCCTCACTTTTTTCACTCTCATTAACACGAAAACTGTGACCGACAGTCTGGGCTGCCTCGTTTTCCGCCGCTTCGCTGACTGGAACCTGTGCCCGGTACCGTAGGGTTAGGCCTTGGCTCTACGGCGGCCGCTATGCGTACAGCACGGGGCGGCTTAGTTTTTTTTCGGTAAAGTCACCCACATGTCGTTGGTGCCTTGAACCTTTCCGGACTACCACCAGCCGGGCCCGGCTCCCCAGACGCCCCAATCCATTGCCGCATCCTCGTTCTCCTCGGCAACCTGTTGCTGAATCGAAAGCTTCGAATACTCTTGGTAGGCCTTTTCGTTTCCAGCATAAAGGCAATTGCAGTAAGTGGCGTCGGCATAAATCCACACCGGTTTCCCGTCTTTCTCATGCTTCACTAACTTGCGCTGAGTGAGGGTCTGCAGGTGGGCACGTTGTTCCGGGGTGTTCGCTGTTTTCATCCGAAAACCCGCCGCCGCCAAGGTGCGCTCCATGTCCATGGCGTTGTCTTTCTCGATGGTGGCGCATCCGCTATACAGAAGGACCAGTAACGCCAGTCCAAGAGCACGCTTCGCGTATCGGTTGTAGTTTCTCATCGGCTTTCTCCAAAAGTGACATTGATTCACTCGACATCGCATCGCGGCATCGTGCACACCACCGCTCGCGATCCGGTAAACCTTCCCGCATGTGCGTACCGTTTACCGCGGTCGAAAAGGCGACTGTGCGAGCCGGCAGCCCTTACCTTAGTCACCGCTGACGGTATAACCGCGGCCTTTCAGACAGGTGGCATAGGCTTGGTCATACTGCTGCATTTGCCCTTGCTCCTGCGCCATACTCTGCTGATAGTGTTGCTGGCGCTCCCGCATGTGGCGACGCGCACCAAATACCGAAGCGAGGCCCCCCACCGCCGCCCCAATGGCCGCGCCCTTTCCCGCGCTACCGCCAATCGCCCCGCCGACGGCACCGAGCGC
>JBAPTW010000417.1:0-1580 GCA_049282355.1 Gammaproteobacteria bacterium
CTATAGAGGACTCCGCAGACCGTCCTCACGATGTTTCCGGAGCGGTACGACTTCCCTTCACAGTTGGTGATTGGGGGTCTAGAGTGTTCCTTGGGAGGTACGCCAACAGCTTTGGAAGCTGTGAGCACGCCTCAGTACAGTGTGGAGTCCGCGGAGAGTGCTCACTGTGTTGACAAACCGGTACGACTCCACTTCACAGTTGATGATTGGGCGCTGTAGAGATCTCCCCAGGATATCCACCATCAGCCTGGGACGCTGCCGATGTACCTCAGAGCCACGTGTGGACTTACGTGGTAGGAAGGTGTTTACTCCTCGATGGGATGGCTTCCTGCTCGACAGGCCGAGCGACCGAGAACACGAGGGTCACCAAAACCGTCGAGCGTCGAAGGTTGACACAGCATAAATGGTACGGAGTTCCATCGTCGGGGGAGTACTAATTTGACGATGACGCCGTCGAAATTTACGAGATCGAAGCCGAAAAGAACACACCGCCAATTGAAATTCCTCTGACGCTAAGATTTAGTTTGGTTTGTTGGATAATCGAGCCTGGGCGTAACCGGTCTTCCGCGCCCTGGGTGAAGCGATATCAGGTTTGGAGAGGTCAGCGATTGGGGGTGATAGGCTCCCCCTGCTGAGGATATGATGTGAAGTTGAATAAAACTCATATCCAAGCACAGGGAGCCTATCGTGACCAGCATGGAGAAGAACGAGCGGTTTTGCAACGTCGAGGCGCTGACCGGGCAGGTGAAGGCGCTGGTCGAGAACGTTCAGGGGATGGCCAAACAGGGTCATGCAGCGCATGAGGTCGAGCGAACCCTTTGGCAGAGCGTGTTAGCGCTGGGACGCGAGCTCATGCAGGCGTTCTTCGACAGCCTCGGCGATGGCGACGAAGGTCCCGTCGTGGTTTTGAACGGCGGGCGCGTGGTGCGTCGACTCGAGCAACGCCATTGCCGGGCGTATCAGTCGGTGTTCGGTTCGTTCGTCCTGGAAAGGGCCGTATATGGGACCCGCGAGGACCAAAAAATCGAATACATTCCCCTCGATGCGCGGCTGCAGTTGCCCGAGGATAAGTGCTCCTATCTCCTTCAGGAGTGGGACCAGGCACTGGCTGTGGAAACACCCTATGCCCAAGTCAGCACCACCCTCGAGCGCATCCTGGGGTTCTCACAACCGGTGGACAGCCTCGAGCGCATGAACCGCAAGATGGCCAACGCCGTGGCCGAGTTCTGGGAGACGCAGCCACCGCCCCCGGCTCGGGAAGGAGGCGCGCTGGTGGTCGCCACGGCCGACGGTAAAGGGGTGCCGATCCGCCGCGGCGCCGACCAAGCGCCGATCGAGGATCATCGACCGAAGAAAGAGCCCAAGCGGAATCGCAAAAAGATGGCGACTCTTGGGGCCGTGTACACCATCGAGCGCCACCGGCGTACCCCCGAGGAAGTAGCCGAAGCGCTGTTCCAAGACCCCAAGGACAAACCGGCTGCGAACGGCAAGCGTCCGGAACCGCAGCACAAGCGGGTACGCGCGAGCCTCGCCCGCTCACCCGACGGGCGCACCGAACCGGCGCTCGAGGCGGTCTTTGG
>JBAPTW010000418.1:0-6585 GCA_049282355.1 Gammaproteobacteria bacterium
TGCTCATCTACGCGAAGGAGTATCTCGATACCGGGCACGTGGCCGTGGTGACCGAGGTTGAGCTCAACAACGGCTCGCTTGAACTGGCGGAGCAGAACTTCCTCAACCAGAAGTGGCCAGGGAATTATGCGAGACAGGTCGGGCTGGTGCAAAGAGGCGGTAGACACTGGGTACTAGATGCCTACGTGCTCGGTTGGAAACGGATGGCGTCTTCACCGTAGAGTTGGTCGATTGTTAATCTCACAGCAGCGACCAACACCTGGATCGCGAGGGATACAACGGTGATCTCAGAGGCTGTGATGTAACGTGTCGTGAGGGATAGCAGCGCAAGGCAAACAGGGGGCGCAACCGGTGTGTCCAAGGGCGTACAACAGAATTTCAAGCCGCTGCGCAATACCTGTCAGGCAAGCGCAGTCGTTTTCAACCTAGCTGCTTCGGTTCGCCCAATAAGGGAGGACGGACAAGTGACTGAACCGACCGCCTTCGAGAAATCCTGTGCAGTGCTCTCAGAGCTGCGGGGCGACGACCGGCAGCGGCTGCACGCAATGCTCTCGCTCTGGTGGGACTACACGATGACCGAGTTCCCAGAGAAGGCGACCTATCAGGGCTATCTCGGCCAAAACGCACGCTGGACCGACCTCTCGCTCGAGGCCATCGTGCGGCGCCAACGGGAACTCGAAGCCCCGATGGGGGTGCTCCTTTCCCTCAGCCGCGAGACCCTCGGCGAGGGCGATCGCCTCAATTATGATCTTTTCCGGCGGGATATCGAGCAGGCACTGGTGGGGCGGCGTTTCCCGGCCCACCTGCTTGCCCTGCATCAGATATACGGCGTGCACCAGAGCATTCCCCAGACCCTCGCTACCGCGCCGAGCCTTGAGGTCAAAGACTTCGAAGACCGCATCACCCGACTCAAAGGGGTGCCACTCCTGGTGGATCAAACCATCGCGCTGCTGCGACGGGGGTTGCAAGAAGAAATTACCCCACCGCAGGTGACCTTACGGCATGTGCCGCAACAGGTGATGAAGCTGCAAGAGGACACCGGTAAAGCCCATGCCGCGCTGGCGAGCTTTCGGGCTCTTCCAAGTTCGATTTCCGCGGCACAGCAGAAATCACTGCGCACCGAAGCCTTGGCAGCCTTGCGCGCCCACGTGCTCCCCGCCCTTGGGCGGCTTCACGGGTTTCTCGAAAACGAATACCTTCCCAAGGCGAGAACAGCGATCGCTTGGGAAAGTCTGCCGGATGGAAAAGCTTGGTATGCCTACTTGGTTCGAAGGCTCACCACAATGGACCTCGATCCCAAGACCATTCACAAGATCGGGATGGCTGAGGTCAACCGAATCCGAGGCCAGATCGAGAGCATCATCGCCGAAGTCAAGTTTCCGGGAAGCGTTGAGCAATTTTTCGCGTTCCTCCAAAGCGATCCGCAGTTCTTCTTCGATTCGCCCGAGGCGTTGCTCGTCGCTTGTCGCGATCTCTGCAAACGCATCGATCCGGAGCTCGTTCGACTCTTTGGCAAACTCCCACGCTTGCCCTACGGCGTCAAGCCTGTGCCCAGCTATGCGCAGGAGTCGCAGTTTATGGCCTACTACGAGCGGGGATCGCTCACGTTTGGGCGACCGGGCTATTTTTTTGTTAACACCCACGATCTCAAAGCACGCCCCAAGTGGCAGATGGAAGCCCTGGCCCTGCACGAGGCCGTTCCAGGGCACCACCTGCAGGTGGCGTTGGCTCAAGAGCTGGAGGATATGCCCGAGGTGCGAAAGTACGCCAATTACACCGCCTATATCGAGGGCTGGGCCCTCTATGCCGAGCACTTAGGACAGGAGATCGGCCTTTACCACGATCCCTACCAGCGCTTCGGTCAACTCGCCTTCGAGCTGTGGCGAGCCATTCGGCTCGTGGTCGATACCGGCATGCACAGCTTCGGCTGGTCGCGTGCGCAGGCCATCGCGTTCTTCAAGAAGTACGCCCCCATTGCCGAGCGCAACATCATCGTGGAAATCGACCGTTACCTGGTCATGCCCGCCCAAGCACTGACCTATAAACTCGGCGAGCTGAAAATCCTCGGGCTTCGCGAAGAGGCCCAGCGCCGATTAGGCAGCCGGTTTGACATCCGCAAGTTCCATGACTGGCTGCTCGGAGATGGAGCTTTGCCGTTGGACGTGCTGGAATCGCGGACCCGGAGTTGGCTCGACGCTGAGGTGGCGAAATCGCCGATGGCAGAACCGACGTTGCAAGGTAGCGGCGAGCGAAGCCCAGGGGAAAGTGATTTTCGAGGAGCGCAGCTGATGTGAAGGCCGGCGCCAGTCTGTGTCCTCCCGAGCACTAGCCGCCGACGGCGAGATCGTCGTGATAGCCGCACACCTCTTATCATCAGCCACATCAGCTTACGTCCCTCTCTGTTATACTGCGTTCGCTTTTGCGGTTTGAAAACGGTTGCGATAATCAGAAGGGCTGATGACATGGAGGGCGCGCCAAAACACGCGCCGCAGGGTCTCCGTGGTGCCGAAGCCGCACTGAGCGGCGATCTTTTCAACCGTGTTTGTGTATCTTCGAGCTGACGCCGAGCCTCCTGCGCCCGCGCACGCTCGACGAATTGCCCCGGGGTGATACCGACTTCTCGGGCAAAAACGCGTGCGAAGTTCCGCGGGCTCATACAGGCCTGCTAGGCGAGTGCTTCCACGGACAAATCACAGTGCAGATGACCGAGCCTCCAGTGCTGGAGGTAACGGATAGGGGCTTGTTCCGCCCACTGTGTGGCCAGTTGTGCGCTGAACTGAGACTGACCCAGGCCTTTTGAGACAGAGCACTAACCAGCAGGCGACGGTGAGCGCAACCGCGCGCCCCAGATCCTCTTCGACGAGCGCCAACGCGAGGTCCATCCGGGTGGTGACATTTGAGGCTCGAAACTGCAGGCCGCAGAGATTGTAACCTCCGATTTGGCGGCTGCCGGGAGCGGCGGAGCGCCTCATTCCCTGGAGTTTACCTATCTAAATTACTGCTTACTGCCTCTTCGCGACACCCTGCGCTAGCACGCCTGGGTCAGTCGTAATGAAACGCAGTTCTTTCTTTTTGTCAACGATCTCAAACGCCAATGTCGACTCGGAGGGTGGAGAGAGGAATTCCTCGATGATAGTGCCGGATCCATCCGGACTGACGCTGTAGGTGCATACATCCGCCGCCCGCGTCACACTCTGGTCGCTTCCCGCAAGATTCAGCGTTTCCTTGAAGGTGCAATCGCCATTTCCATCGAAGGCAGAAGGTAGAAATGCCAATGTCAACCACTGACCCAGCGCCCTCAGTCACACCATCGGGGGAAAATCCCCACTGCCCTCGAAGACTCGTTTCACTGAATCGCTCATCGGCTTGGACGGTGGATAAGGCCCCAGCCACCACGACCAACTTCAGGATCAATAACAGGCGCGGGCTACGGCCAATAGTTCTGCCAACGCTCCTCGCAGCATATTTGCTACCACAGTGTTGTATATCAACACCAATGTGATGGTGTTATCGTCCATGATTTAGCTTTGCTGTCACGACTCAAGTATTAACCGGCATCACTTCATTTGTCATACGCCATACACATGGAGTCGAGCGCGGTGAGAAAAGTTGGCTTGTGGGCTAATGTGACAACTTGCCTAAATAGAGACGCCTAGCTGTCTCACACTCCGATTTCATCATAACTTCGCTTACCTGTGTTGATCGCGGTCAATCACCTTCTTGACCGCCTGTGTTAATTTATCATGTGGTTACAGTATCGCTTCGCATAGACATTGTTATATCGACATCGCCCTCGGCGTCCCTTTTACAACAATCAAAATTCCGTAGTGATTGTCATGATGCAACGCACTCAAAGCTTTCGAACAAGACGTTCAACGCACCGCCCTCGATTTCAATGGGCGCTCGCGGCTGGACTGGCGCTGTCGGCTGCGCTTGGGCTCTTTAACCCCGGCCGCACAACAGCTGGAGACGACCTGGGTTCGACGTCTTCCGGAGACGTTCTGGATAAGCTCCAAGCACTCGATTTAAAACCTGACAACAGCGAAGCGGTGGGATCGACGTTCCCAGAGGCGAGCGATTTTGAGTTTCTGACGGCGATTGCTTTTGAACGGATAGCGGCAAGCGATGAGCTGCCCGAATTTATCCAGGTGACAGGTACCCTCTGGCCGCGGATCAAGTTTGAGCTACGGCTTCCGACCCAAGGTTGGAACGGGAAGTTCTATATGGCCGGATGTGGGGGATTTTGCGGCCAAGTGGTGACTGACCGGGTTGGTTTTACCAATAATCTCAACTATGGATTGAAGCGCGGCTATGCCGCGGCCACCACTGACTCCGGACACGAAGGTGTGGCATCGACGGATGGGCGTTGGGCTGAAAACAACCGACGTGCAGAAATCGATTGGGCTTATCGCGCCATCCACGAAGTCGCTCGCGTCAGCAAGGCGCTCATTCAGCTTGCTTATCGCCGAGTGCCAAAGTTCTCCTACTTTGCCGGCTGCTCCACGGGTGGCCGCCAGGCCGTGATGGAAGCGCTGCGCTATCCGAACGATTTCGATGGTCTGATCAGCGGCGCGCCGGCACTCGACTATACCGGGCTGGTCGCCACCTGGATGAGTTGGATGGTGCAAGCAAACCTCGACGAGCTGGCCAATCCCATCATTAACGCCGAGCTGCTCGGCACGATTCAACAAACGGTACTCGCTCAGTGCGACGGCATCGACGGCCTTGAGGACGGCATCATTGCCGACCCCAGACGCTGCCGCGTTGACTTTCAAACGCTGGGCTTATCTGAAGCTCAGCTTGCCGCGTTAAATAAGTTCTACGCAAAACCGACCAACAGCTTGGGCAAACCGCTGTATGCGGGCAGTGTTCCTTATGGCTCTGAAAAATACTGGTTGCTGTGGCTTCCTGGGTTTCGCCTGCCTGGCACAAATACGGGAGGGCTGATAGAGGATTTCAACATTAATTTTCTCGATTACATGGCGTTTAAGGACGATCCTGTTGGCCATCCCGATTGGGATCCCTACGCCTTTGATTTCGATACCCACCCACAACTCCTCGACTTCATGGGGGCCATCCACAATGCCAACAAGCCCAATTTGGCAGCCTTCCGGAATGCAGGCGGCAAGCTGATTATGTATCACGGTTGGGCCGATGCCATCGTTCCGCCAACGTATACCATCGATTATTATGAACGGGTTGCCGCGCACCTCGGTGGACTCAAATCAACTCAGGATTTTTTCCGGCTTTTTTTGGTCCCGGGCATGGACCACTGCTCGGTGCAGGTGATTGATGGTTATGACGATTTCGATATGCTGACGGCACTGGAAAACTGGGTCGAGAGGAACAGTGCACCAGAGATGATTCTGGCGAATCAGGTCGCCACTGACGGGGGGACGCTGCGCACGCGGCCCCTCTATCCCTATCCCTTGTTCCCCAACTATGTCGGCGGCGACCCTGATCTTGCACAAAGCTTTGCGCCAGCCAACGACAACACCGTGCGTTGGGGCCGATTCGCTGACGATACGTTCTATGCGTTTGAAAGTCCCGCGTTCGAACACAACCCGGCTAAAGAAGGCGAAGGCCTGCATCATTTTTATCCCTATAACTTCAATCTGAAACCGGGTACGTATGATTGGAAAGTGCAGTCACCCTCGATGCTCGGGGACGAAGCCAGCTCGGGATTTACCGGGACGTTTGTGGTGGAAACTGCAATACCACCTCTGGCAAGGGCCTCGCTCACCGGCGCATTTCCGAGTGAGCGTCTTCGCTGGACACTCCTGCCAGAGCAGGACGCTAACGCGTCGTTCTTGTTCAACTTCCTAAATGCCACTTTTTGGGAATGCACCCCTCCCCAATCAGATCAACGTGCCCACAAAAACGCCGACGCTGCGCTGGGTCTTCCAGATGCTCGAAGGTATCCATCGGGTGGTCATGAAGGAGGGCTCCATCCGAAAAACCTTCATCGAAGGCCTCACGACACTGCGGCAGAAAATACTCCGCTTGTTCGGCAACACCGTTTGTCGCCATTATGAAATTTCTTGGGCAGAGAGCTGAACAATGTCGGTTTTAGTCAAAAATACCCATTTTGAACTCAATGTTTTTCCAGCCCATATCCGAATCGGGGATGATTATCCGCCCCGAGGTCGCTTTGACGATGCAGCGATACTCGTCCTCCATTCCCGCGTCGCCCTTGAAGAGCACCGCGTCGATTTGAACCCCGTGCACCCGATGGAGTGCACGGGCAATATCGCAGGTTGATCGCTGGGGCGGGCATGTATTGCCCCCGTCACTCAAAATCACCACCCGGCGCTTTCCCCGCGGCGCATCGAAATACTCGATACTCTTTTCGAGCATCCGGTTGAGGTTGGTTTCCCCACCGGCCACCGTTCCGGCGACGGCCTCCTTGAGCCGTCGGTGGCTTGTGCCGATCGGATACTCCTGTCTTGGCGAATCACCGCAGCTTCCGCCGACATCGACAACCCCGACGGCCCCGGGCGGCAACCGATCCAGCCACTGGGGAAAAGCGATTTTCAGCATATCCCAGCGCGTAAGATCGCTTTCTCCGTTCAGCTCGGCCGGACT